>JACMQP010000272.1 GCA_014376915.1 Ramlibacter sp. | reverse complement strand
TCGAACCGGGCGTGGTATTCGCGGATCACGGAGATCTGCAGTTCCTCGCGCGAGCCGAAATGGGCGAACACGCCCGACTTGCTCATCTGGGTTGCTTCGGCCAAAGCGCCGATCGACAGGCCCTCGAGCCCGATCTGCGTGGACAGCCCGAGCGCCGCATCGACGATCGCGGCCTTGGTCTGCTGGCCCTTCTGCAGGGCGCGGCCATCCCGCTCAATCCCGCGGGCAGGCTTCGAAGGCATTTCAGTCAAGGACATGCGAGGCGCGGATAAAAAAGAACGATCGTGCTATTTTTGCACGAAAGACCAGCCGGTTCCAGCGCGTGCCGATTTTTTTGTGACAGCTTGGCCATGGCGAAAAAAATCCCCGAAGGTGTCGCACCTTCGGGGACCAGGGCCGGGCAGCCGGAGTAAAGCATCCAGGCCAAGGAGACGTGATGTGGCAGCCGCAGGCTGCCTCGCGTAATCAACCTCTCCTATGGGTGTAAGAGCGCCGCCCGGGGCTTCGAGTTCCCCGGCCGGACTGCATCGCTTTGTGTCATGCCCACGCGCCGGTGCGGGGCATTTGGCCAGCCTCAGGCCTTGAAGCCCACCACGTCCTGCCGTTGCTCGCCCAGGCCCTCGATGCCCAGCGTCATCACGTCGCCTTTCTTCAGGAACAACGGCGGCTTCATGCCCAGGCCCACGCCGGGCGGGGTACCGGTGGTGATGACATCGCCCGGCATCAGCGTCATGAAGTGGCTGACGTAACTCACCAGCTTGGCGCAATCGAAAATCATGGTGCGCGTGTTGCCGGTCTGCATGCGCTTGCCGTTCACGTCCAGCCACATGCCCAGCCGCTGGACGTTTTCAAATTCATCAGGCGTCACCAGCCACGGGCCGATCGGCCCGAACGTGTCGCAGCCCTTGCCCTTGTCCCATTGCGGGCCCCGCTCGAGTTGGTATTCGCGTTCGCTGACATCGTTGATGACGCAGTAGCCTGCGATATAGGCCTGCGCATCTTTCTTCGACACGTAGCGCGCACGCTCGCCGATGACGATCCCCAGTTCCACTTCCCAGTCGCTCTTGGTCGAGCCGCGCGGCAGCATCACCGGGTCGTTCGGGCCCTGGATGCAACTGGTGGCCTTCATGAAGACCACCGGCTCCTTGGGGATGGGAGCGCCCGCCTCGGCCGCGTGGTCGGCGAAGTTCAGGCCGATGGCGATGAACTTGCCGACATTCGCGACCGGGCACCCGAACCGCGGTTTACCCCGCACCAGCGGCAGCTTTTCCGGATTCTGCCTGCGCATGCGCGCCATCATGACGCTGCCCAGTTGTGCCGGGCCGAGGTCCGGCACCACGCCACCCAGGTCGCGCAGCCGGCCCTCGGCATCGATCAGGCCAGGCTTTTCCTTACCGGGGCTTCCATAGCGGACGAGTTTCATTTCTTCTCCTTGTTTGACTTTGCGGGTCAGACCTTCAGATCTGTCCCCAATACTTTAAGTCTAGTATGTCGATCGCCCGCCCGAGAGGTCGAACACGGCGCCGGTGGAAAAAGAGCAGTCCTCGGTGCACAGCCAGGCCACCATCGCCGCCACTTCCTGCGGCGTGCCGAAACGGCCCATCGGGATTTTCGACAGCATGAAGGCGATGTGCTCGGCGCTCATCTGGTCGAAGATCGCGGTCTTCACCGCTGCCGGCGTCACGCAGTTCACCCGCACGCCGGTGTCGGCCAGTTCCTTGCCCAGCGACTTGGTCAGCGCGATCACCGCCGCCTTGCTCGCGCTGTACGCGCTGGCGTTGGGGTTGCCGTCCTTGCCGGCCACCGACGCGATGTTGACGATGCGGCCCCAGCCTTGCGCGCGCATCAGCGGCGCCACTTCGCGGCAGCAATGGAACAGGCCGTTGACGTTGACCTCCATCACCTCGCGCCAGGCGTCGACCGGATACTCCCAGACCTTGGTGTTGGGGCCGGTGATGCCGGCGCTGTTGACCAGCGCGTCGATACGCGCGGCATGCCGGCTGGTCGCCTGCACGGCGGCCTGGACCGAAGCGTGCTGCGCGACGTCGACCGCCACTGCGGTCGTGCCGGCGCCGAGCTCCGTGGCCGCGCGCTGCGCACCGGCTTCGTCGCGGTCCCAGAGCGTGACGGTGCCGCCGGACGCGATCAGGCGCTGCGCGATGGCGTAGCCCAGCCCGGTCGCGCCGCCGGTGATCACCGCATGGCGGCCGTTGAAATCGAGCTGGTTCATATCGTCATCCCGCCGTCGTTGGCATACACCTGGCCGGTCACGAAGGCCGACTCGTCGCTGGCCAGGAACACCACCAGCGGCGCCATCTCGTGCGCCTGGGCCAGCCGGCCCATCGGCTGACGGGCGACGAAGTTCTTTCGCGCCTGCTCGGGGTCGTCGTACGCATTGATGCGGTCCTGCAGCGACGGCGTGTCGACGGTGCCTGGTGCGATGGCGTTGCAGCGGATGCCGCGGCCGACGAAGTCTGCGGCCACGCTCTTGGTCAAGCCCACCACCGCCGCCTTGGAGCTGCCGTAGATGAAGCGGCTCGGCAGCCCCTTGATGCTGCTGCAGACACTCGCCATGTTGATGATGCTGCCGCCGCCCCTGGCCAGCATGGCAGGCAGCACTGCCTGGATGATCCAGAACTGCGACCGCACGTTGAGGTTGAAGGCGAACTCCCAGTCGGCGTCAGTCGCTTCCAGGATCGAGCCGTTGTGCACGAAACCGGCGCAATTGAACAGGACGTCGAGCGGCGGCAGGGTTGCGACCAGCCGGCCGATCGCGGCCTTGTCCATAACGTCCAGCACTGCGGACCGGATGCGCGGCACCCCCTCGTACGTCGCCAGCAAGCCGGCGTCGATGTCGGTGGCCCAGACCTGAGCCCCTTCGGCGGCGAGCGCCAAGGCGCTGGCGCGGCCGATGCCCTGGCCGGCCGCGGTGACCAGCGCAGTCTTTCCTTCGAGTCTCATTGCTTTCTCCAGGTGCTGTCACCGCTTAGGGGTTTTGCCGGATGCCGGGCCCGCGGGGCTGCTTCATATTAATTGGTCAGGCCACTTGGCCAATTCAGGCTAACCCTTAATCGCCCCAGCCCCGTGCCGCTCCAGTCTGTGCAACCCCAGCGCCTCTACCGTCAGATTGCGGAGCAGGTGCGCTCGCTCATCGCCGCCGGCGAATTCGGCATGGGCAGCCGGCTGCCGGCCGAGCGCGACCTGGCCCGGCAGCTCGGTGTCAGCCGGCCGACGGTGCGGGAAGCGCTGATCGCGCTCGAAATCGAGGGCGTGGTCGACGTCCGCACTGGCTCTGGCATCTACGTGATGCAGCCCGGCACACGCGCCGGCGCCGGGGAGACGCAGGCCGCACCGGACCCGGGCGAATGGGGCCCGCTGGAACTGATGCGGGCGCGCGAACTGGTCGAGGGCGAGGTGGCCGCGCTCGCCGCGCGCAACGCGAAGAAAGCGCAGATCGCCATGATGGCGGACGCCCTGGCGCAGATGCACGACCAGGCCGGTGCCGGCATCGTGCCGCGCGCCGGTGATGAGGCCTTCCACACCGCGGTGGCCCAGGGCTGCGGCAACGAGGTGCTGCGCGACACCGTCCACGGCTACTGGCAGGCACGTAGCGGCCCGCTGTTCGAGCGGCTGGGCGACTACTTCGAGAACCCGGCCTCGTGGAAAGCAGCGCTGGTCGAACACGCGGCCGTACTCGGGGCGATCCGTGCCCACGACCCGCTGGCCGCGCGAGCCGCGATGCAGTCGCACCTGAAAAAGGCCTACACCCGATACAGCGCAAGCTGGCGCCGCGCCAACAGTTCCTGAAGCCAGCGACAACCCCCTAGGAGACAGCACCATGCACAAACGTTTCGCGATCCGAGTTCTCGCCACCGCCACGCTGCTGACCGGCGTCCTGGGCGTTCCCGGCCTGGCCCAGGCCCAGAACAAGCTCAAGTGGGCCCACGTCTACGAGACCTCCGAGCCGTTCCACAAGTGGTCGGTCTGGGCCGGCGACGAAATCAAGAAACGCACCAGTGGCCGCTACGAGGTGCAGGTGTTCCCGGCATCGACGCTGGGCAAGGAATCGGACATCAACCAGGGCCTGACCCTGGGCACGGTGGACATCATCTTGACCGGCGCCAGCTTCGCCGGCAACAGCTACAAGCCGCTGGCGATCACCTATTTCCCATTCATCTTCCGCGACGCCGAGCACCAGCTGAAGTACGCCCGCAGCGACGTCTTCCGCGAGCTGGCCAAAGGCTACGACGACAAGACCCAGAACCACATCACGGCGTTGACCTACTACGGCGCGCGCCATGTCACGTCGAACCGGCCGATCGTCAAGCCCGAAGACATGAAGGGCCTGAAGATCCGCGTGCCCGACGCGCCGGCCTACCTGGCCTTCCCCAAGTCGATGGGCGCCAACCCGACGCCGATCGCATTCGCCGAGGTCTACCTGGCGTTGCAGAACGGCACCGTCGAAGCGCAGGAGAACCCGCTGCCCACCATCGAGGCCAAGAAGTTTTATGAAGTGCAGAAGAACATCTCGCTGACCGGCCACATCGTCGACTCGCTGCTGACGGTGGTTTCGGGCCAGCTGTGGGCCAAGCTGAGCGACGCCGACAAGAAGACTTTCACCGACGTGATGCAGGAAGCGGCCGAGAAGGCGGGCCGCGAGATCATCGCGTCCGAAGTGCGCCTGACCGAGGAGTTCAAAAAGCGGGGCAACAACGTGATCACGGTCGACAAGAACGCTTTCCGCGAGGCGGTGCTGAAGAACACCAAGCCGACCGACCAGGGCTACCGCCAGGCCGACTACGACCGCATCATCAACATCAAATGAGCCACGTCCAGGCCATCGACGATCTGCCCCGGGTGATGGGGGACGACGGCGAGTTCCACGCGCAGGACGAAGCGGTGGACCTCTCCGGCACCACCGTGGAAGCCTGGATCGCCCTGGGCTTCTTCTGGGTGCTGGGGCTCACCGTCTTCTACCAGTTCTTCACGCGTTACGTGCTGAACGACTCGGCCGCGTGGACCGAGGAGATCGCACGCTACCTGCTGATCGCCACCGTGTTCATCGGCGCGTCGATCGGCGTGGCGAAGAACAACCACATCCAGGTGGACTTCTTCTACCGCCACATGCCGGCGGCGATGGGGCGCTGGATGGCGAGGCTGGTGGACGTGCTGCGCGTCCTGTTCTTCGCCACGGCCGTCGGGCTGACGATCCAGATGATGCTCAAGCTGGGCAATGCCCGCATGACCATCGTCGACCTGCCGATGAACCTGGTGTACGGCGTGTGCGCGTTCGGCTTTGCCGCGATGTTCGCGCGCTCAATCTGGGTGCTGCGGGTCCACATGAAGCGCGGCTATACCGTGCTGGAACGGGTCGAATCGACCATGGATGACCGGAGCTGACATGCTGAAAATCGTATTCCTTTTTCTGATGGCCAGCGGCCTGCCCGTCGCCATCGCCATGGCCGGTGCGTCGCTGCTCTACCTGTTCTGGATGCAGACCACGCCGCCGTACGTCGTGATCCACCGCATGGTCAGTGGCATCGACAGCTTCCCGCTGCTGGCAGTGCCGTTTTTCATCCTGGCCGGCAACCTGATGAACAACGCCGGCATCACCAACCGCATCTACAACTTCGCGCTGGCGCTGGTGGGCTGGCTCAAGGGCGGGCTGGGCCACGTCAACGTGCTGGGCTCGGTGATCTTCGCCGGCATGAGCGGCACGGCGATCGCCGACGCGGCCGGCCTGGGCACCATCGAGATCAAGGCCATGAAGGACCATGGCTACAGCACCGAGTTCGCCGTCGGCGTGACGGCGGCATCGGCCACGCTGGGTCCCATCATTCCGCCGAGCCTGCCGTTCGTGATCTACGGAATGATGGCCAACGTGAGCGTCGGCGCGCTGTTCCTGGCCGGCATCCTGCCGGGCGCGCTGATGGCCATCCTCATGATGCTGACGGTGGCCTTCTACGCGCACAAGAACGGCTGGGGAGCAGACGTCAAGTTCGACTGGACCCGGCTGATGAAGGCCCTGGGCGAACTCGCGGTGGTGATCTGCTGGCCGCTGGCGCTGTGGCTGCTGGTCGACAAGGCGGGGCTGCCGGCCCAGGCCACGGTGTTCGCTGGACTGATTGCCCTGTTCGCCGCCGACAAGTGGTTCAAGTTCCAGGCCGTGCTCCCGATCATGACGCCGGTGCTGCTGATCGGCGGCATGACGACCGGCCTCTTCACGCCCACCGAAGGCGCGATCGCCGCCTGCGTCTGGTCGATGGTGCTCGGCCTGGCCTGGTACCGGACCTTGAGCTGGAAGATGTTCGTCAAGGTCTGCCTCGACACGGTGGAGACCACGGCCACCGTGCTGTTCATCGTGGCCGCCGCCAGCATCTTCGGCTGGATGCTCACCGCCACCGGCGTCACCGCCGCGATCTCCGAATGGGTGCTGGCCTTCACCAAGGAACCGTGGATGTTCCTGCTGCTGGCCAACCTGCTGATGCTGTTCGTCGGTTGCTTCCTGGAGCCGACCGCGGCGATCACCATCCTGGTGCCGATCCTGGTCCCGATCTGCCAGAGCCTGGGGATCGACCTGGTCCACTTCGGCCTGGTGATGGTGCTCAACCTGATGATCGGCCTGCTGCATCCGCCGATGGGGATGGTGCTGTTCGTGCTGGCCCGGGTGGCAAAACTGTCGGTCGAGCGCACCACCATCGCGATCCTTCCCTGGCTGGTCCCGCTGCTCGGCTCGCTGATCATCATCACGTACGTTCCGAAACTGGTGCTCTGGTTGCCCAGGCAGTTCTTCTAAGCGCCATGACTCCCTTCATCCGCCTCCATCCCCAGGACGACGTCCTCATCGCGCGGACGCAGCTCGTCGGCGGCACGCAGGCCGAGAACGTGACGATCAAGGGGCTGATCCCGCCGGGCCACAAGGTCGCGACGCGCGCCATCGCGCAGGATGAACCGGTGCGGCGCTACAACCAGATCATCGGCTTCGCCAGCAGGCCGATCGCGGCCGGCGAGCACGTGCACACGCACAACCTCGGGGTCGGACCCAACGGCGGCGACTTCGCCCGCGATTACGCTTTCGGCGCGGACGTGAAGGCGCCGCCGCCCACGCGGGAAGCGACCTTCATGGGCATCAGGCGCGGCGACGGCCGGGTCGCCACCCGCAACTACATCGGCGTTCTGTCCAGCGTGAACTGCTCGGCCACGGCCGCGCGCGCCATTGCCGACCACTTCTCGCGCCAGACCAATCCGGCGGCGCTGGCGGCTTTCCCGATGGTCGATGGCGTGGTGGCGCTCACCCACGGGACTGGCTGCGGCATGGACACCGAAGGCATGGGCATGCAGATCCTGGAGCGCACGCTGGCCGGCTATGCGACCCACGCGAACTTCTGGGGCGTGCTGGTGGTCGGCCTGGGCTGCGAGGCCAACCAGATCAACGCCTGGCTGGCCCACAGCAGCCTACGCGAAGGCGACACGCTCAAGGTGTTCAACATCCAGGACACCGGCGGCACCCGCAAGACGGTGGAAAAAGGCATCGCATTGATCAAGGAGATGCTGCCCAGAGCCAACGCGGTGAAGCGCGAGCCTTGCTCTGCGGCCCACATCACCATCGGGCTGCAGTGCGGCGGCTCGGACGGCTACTCGGGCATCAGCGCCAATCCAGCGCTGGGCGCGGCCGTCGACCTGCTGGTGGCGCACGGCGGCACGGCCATCCTGTCCGAGACGCCGGAGATCTACGGTGCCGAGCACCTGCTGACCCGCCGCGCGGCCCGGCGCGAAGTCGGAGAAAAGCTGATCGAGCGCATCCACTGGTGGGAGCACTACACCAGGGTCAACGAAGGCGAGATGAACAACAACCCGTCGCCGGGCAACAAGGCCGGCGGCCTGACGACCATTCTGGAGAAATCGCTGGGCGCGGTGGCCAAGGGCGGCACCACCAACCTGCAGGCGGTGTACGAATACGCCGAGTCGGTCACGGAGCACGGCTTCGTCTACATGGACACGCCCGGCTACGACCCGGTGAGCGCGACCGGCCAGGTGGCGGGCGGCGCCAACATGATCTGCTTCACCACCGGCCGCGGCTCGGCCTACGGCTGTGCGCCTTCGCCTTCGCTCAAGCTGGCGACCAACACGGCGCTGTGGCAGCGGCAGGAAGAGGACATGGACATCAACTGCGGCGAGATCATCGACGGCAAGGCCACCATCCAGCAAATGGGCCAGCGCATCTTCGATCTGGTGCTCGCCACCGCGTCGGGCGAGCCGTCCAAGAGCGAGCAGCATGGCTACGGCCAGAACGAATTCGTGCCGTGGCAAGTCGGCGCGGTGATGTAGTTGTTTCGAAAGTTGTTCATGCAAAGCACAGTGATTTCGGCGCAGGCACTGCGCGACCAGTGCGCCACCGTGCTGATCGGCGCCGGCAGTTCGCGCGCGGAGGCCGATCAGGTCGCCGCCAACCTGGTGATGGCCAACCTGAGCGGCCACGACTCGCATGGCGTGGGCATGCTGCCGCGCTACATCGAAGCGGTGCTGGAAGGCGGCCTGAAACCCAATTCCAGCGTGAAGGTGCAGCTCGATGCCGGCAGCCTGCTGACGCTGGACGGCCAGCGCGGATACGGCCAGATCGTCGGCGTCCAGGCGATGGAGATGGCGATCCAGCGCGCCTCGGAGCTGGGCAGCTGCATCCTCGCGCTCGGGCAGTCGCACCACCTGGGCCGCATCGGCCACTTCGCCGAGATGGCGGTGGCAAAGGGCCTGGTCTCGATCCACTTCGTCAACGTGCTGTCGCGTCCGGTGGTCGCGCCCTGGGGGGGCGGCGACGGCCGTTTCGGCACCAACCCGTGTTGCATCGGCGTGCCGATGGCGGGGCGCGAGCCGTTCGTCCTCGACTTCGCCACCAGCCGGGTGGCGCAGGGCAAGATGCGCGTCGCCCACAACGAGGGCAAGCAGGTGCCGGACGGTTATCTGATCGACCAGAACGGCCAGCCGACCAACGACCCGGGCGTGGTGGTGGTGCCGCAATCGAACGGTTCCGGTGCAGGTGGCCTCTTCGGAGCGCTGATGCCGTTCGGCGAGCACAAGGGCTATGGCATGGCCATCGCCTGCGAGTTGCTGGGCGGCGCGCTCACCGGCGGCGGCACCTGGCACCGGCCTGCGGACAGCACGCGATCGGTGATCAACGGCATGCTGGCGATCCTGATCGACCCGAAGCGGCTGGGAACGCAGGACGCCTTCGAGAGCGAAACGCTGGCCTTCGTCGACTGGCTCAGGCAAAGCCCCCCTGCCCCCGGCTTCGACGCCGTGCGCATCGCGGGCGAGCCCGAGCGCGAAGCGCGCAAGGTCCGCGAGCGTGACGGCATCGCCATCGACGGCCACACCTGGGCGGAAATCGTCGCGGCGGGCAAAAAGGTCGGCGTCGAGATGTCGTCCCGGTCGGGATGACAGCCAGTCGTCAACCCAGCGGCAGCGCCCGAAGTGCGCGGACCGAGTTGCCCGCCACCGGGAAGATCCGGTCGCCGGCGCGCGGCTCGATCCGGTGCATGCCGGTGAAAGCGCCGAAGGCCGGCAGCACGCCCACGGCCGATCCGGGCGACTGGCCGCTGTCGTCGCCGAACCAGAAGCACGGCAGCCGCAACCGCTCGAATGCACGCCCCTTCACGCTGATGCACGGGTGCCAGTGGCCGGCCAGCACGTAGGCGCCGGCCACCGGCTTCGGATGGTGGCAGAGCGCGAACGGCCCGAGCGGAAGCGGTTCGTCCACCACCTCGATGCGAAGGCTCGCCGGCGGGTCGCCGGCCCGGTCGTCGTGGTTGCCGCGCACCAGCGTCAACGCCAGCCCTGCGTGGTCGCCACGCCAGCGCGCGATCGCGTCCAGCGTCCCGGCCGCATGCGAGCGGGCCGAATGCAGGAAGTCGCCGAGGAACACGATGCGTTGCGCGCCCGTTTCCGTGACCAGTGCTGTGAGCTGGCCCAGGGTTTCGGTCGTGGTGCCGCGCGGCACCGGCACGCCCAGCCGGCGAAAGCTCACTGCCTTGCCGAAATGCGCGTCGGCCACCAGCACTGTGCGCCGCGCCGGCAGGAAGACGGCGCCGCTGGCGTGCAGGGCGATGGCTTCGCCTGCCAGCCGGATTTCGATCATCGACTCAGAGCATCAGGGCGAGGCTGGCGTCGAGATGCTCGGACGGCATCCGCCGGAAGCCCGAGCGGGCGAACCGCTGCAGCCGCCCGACGGCGAAGCTGGTGAGCATCGAGGCCTTGACCTGCGCGTCCGCGCTGGGCGTCGCCGAGGCATCCCCTTCCGCGCCGGTGCGCAGGCTCTGCCGCAGCGTCGCCTCGATCTTGTCGAAAAACTGGTTCATCCGCTGCTGCAGGCGGTCGTTCTCGAACACCAGCGCGTCGCCGACCATGACGCGCGTCATGCCCGGGTTCTTCTCGGCGAACTGCAGCAGCATGGCAACCACTTTCGCGGCCTGGGCCGCGCCGGCGCTTTCGCGCTCGGTGATCTGGTTGACCAGGGTGAAAACGCTCTGCTCGATGAACTCGATCAGGCCCTCGAACATCTGGGCCTTGCTGGCGAAGTGGCGATACAGCGCGGCCTCGCTGACTTCGAGGCGCGCCGCCAGCGCCGCGGTGGTGATGCGTTCGGCGCCAGGCTGCTCCAGCATGGCGGCCAGCGCCTGCAGGATCTGCACGCGCCGCTCCCCGGGCTTGGGACGCTTGCGGGCCGGTACCGGGCTTTCCGCTTCGGGGATCGGTTCAGGGGTGCTCAACTGCGAGTCGGACATTGGCAGGGACATGGATGTGCTGACAATTCTCGCACAGCCCAGTGGGGGGTTTTCCCCGTGGCGCGCACCTCCCAGGCCCCGAACGCCGGCGACTGGCTCCGCCTGGCGTTGGCCGTGGCGTCCTGCATCGGATGAGGAAATCAGTGCGAGCGGATCATCGTTCCGTAAGCCTGCTCGGTCAGGATTTCGAGCAGCAGCGCGTGCGGCACCCGGCCGTCGATGATGTGGACCGCGTTGACGCCGCTCCTGGCGGCGTCCAGCGCGCCGCTGATCTTGGGCAGCATGCCACCCGAGATCGTGCCGTCGGCGAACAGGCTGTCGATCTCGCGGGCCGTCAGGTCGGTCAGCAGCTTGCCGCCTTTGTCCAGGACGCCCGGCGTGTTGGTCAGTAGCAGCAGCTTCTCGGCCTTCAGCACCGTGGCCAGCTTGCCGGCGACGACGTCGGCGTTGATGTTGTAGCTCTCGTTGTCCTCGCCGAAGCCGATCGGGCTGATCACCGGGATGAACTGGTCGTCCTGCAGCGCGATCACGACGCTGGGGTCGATGGTGACGATGTCGCCGACCTGGCCGACGTCGTGGTGCTTGCTCGGGTCGTTGCTGTCGACCATCCTGAGCTTCTGCGCGCGGATCATGCCGCCGTCGCGCCCGGTCAGGCCCACGGCTTTGCCGCCGGCCTGGTTGATCAGGCCGACGATGTCCTGCTGGACCTGTCCGGCAAGCACCCACTCGACCACTTCCATGGTCTCGTCATCGGTCACGCGCATGCCCTGAATGAACTCGCCCTTCTTGCCCAGGCGGTTCAGCGCCTGCTCGATCTGCGGCCCGCCGCCATGAACCACCACCGGGTTCATGCCAACCAGCTTGAGCAGCACCACGTCCTCGGCGAAGTCGGCCTGCAGCTCGGGGTCGGTCATGGCGTTGCCGCCGTACTTGATCACCATGGTCTTGCCATGGAACTTGCGGATGTAAGGCAGCGCCTGGGCCAGGATCTCGGCCTTGTCGCGCGGCGCAATGGGGGGAAGCTCGTTCATGAGTTCTCGGGCAAGTGCGTGAAGGGCCAAATTGTGCCGCAAGCCGCGGCGGGACTCGCGGACCTAGCGCCTGAGCCAGCGCGGAACGCGGAAGCGCACGATGGTGCGGTACGCGTACACGTAGATAACGACGAACAGCAGCGTGCATCCCATCAGGATCGGCGTGTTGTTCCAGAACAGGATGGCGGGGCACACCGTGAGCAGCGCGAAGCCCCAGAGATATGGCGAGGTCCGGTTGTTGCGCATCAGCATCCGGCGCGATTCATCGTCGTGGAACACTTCGCGCACGATGCGCCGGTAGATCAACTGGTGGAAATGCAGGGCGTCGGCCACCCCGGGCGAAACGCCGCGGGTGGCCTTGCGCCAGATCGAAAAGATCGTTTCCCACACCGGGTAGATCAGCAGCAGCGCCGGAAACCAGGGCGAGACCTGCGGATGGCGCTGCACCAGCAGGATGCAGGCCACGGCGATCACGACGCCCCACAGATAGGCGCCGCCGTCGCCGGCGAAGATCAGGCCACGTGGGTAGTTCCAGACCAGGAAGCCGGCGGTTGCACCGGCCAGCGAGAGCACCAGCGCGGCCAGCTGCCGGTCGCCGACCTGCAGCGACACATAAGCCAGCGCCACGCAGCAGATCACCGCCACCAGCCCGGCCAGGCCGTTGTAGCCGTCGATCAGGTTGAAGGCGTGGGGCAGCCCGGTGATGGCGAAGATGGCCAGCGCGATCCCGAGCCAGGGATAGGCCAGCCAGAACTGGTCCACCCAGGGCAGTCCGAGATGCGTGACGCCCAGTCCGAGCACGCTGACCCCGATCACGGCCGCCAGCATGGTCAGAAGCAGCCGGAAGCGCGGTCCCAGCCGCTGGGTCAGGTCTTCGACGATGCCGCCCGCGGTCGGGATCACCATGACCACCCAGAGCGTGACCGCGGTCCAGCCGCTGATGCGGATCTGGTTGGAGAGCCCGAGCGGTCCGGACAGCGCCATCCAGAACCAGCCCAGGGAACAGCCGGCCAGCATGGCGACTCCGCCCAGTCGGGGCACGTGGCCGAAATGAAAGCGCTGGGGGACGCCGAAACCGTACTGTCGCGCGTGGCCGGCCCCGAAGCGCACGAGCAGCGCCGTGGCGACGCAGGCGCAGCCGAAACACAGAATCACGAGGAACAGCATCGGGCGCTATTGTCGCGGCTTTTCGCGGCCTTTCGCCGCGTCCTAGCGTCGCCTACGCGCCGTGCATCCGCCAGGAGATGTACCGACGCAACGTCGGCTGCAGCCAGAGCCGCATCATGCTGGTCAGGTGCCAGGCCAGGTGGGTGCCGAACTGGCGGCTGCTCCAGCTCGCGTCGTGGACAGCGGTGGCGTCGGCCCGCGCCAGCTTCCAGCCCGCCATCTGCAGCCGCAGGCAGAAGTCGGTGTCCTCGCAATACATGAAATAGCGCTCGTCGAAGCCGCCGACGTCGCGCCAGGCCACGGCCCGCACCAGCCAGAAGGCGGCGCTGACCCAGTCGGCCCGCAACTGGGCCCGCTTGAGGACGTGCCGGCGCAACAAAGCCAGGGGCGAAACCGCTTCGCGCTCGTTTTCCTGCCGGCTGCCGTCCGGGTTGAGCAGCACCGGATAGGCGCAACCGACCCGGTCCTCGCGACCGCGCTGCACCAGCCGCTCCCAGATCGCCGGGTCGTTCAGCTCGATGTCCGGATTGAGGACGCAGAAAAACTCCGACGAACAACGGGTGAAGGCCTGGTTGTGGTTGGCGCCGAAACCCGCCGGGACGGTGTTGAACACCTCGATGAACCGGAAAGGCCAGCCGCCCGGCGGCGCCGGGACCGGTTCGGCCGCCAGGTTGTGGGTCAGCACCACCTCGCCAATCCACTGGACCTGGTGGCACAGCTGCTCCAGCAGCCTCAGGACCATTTCCCGGTGTCCATGACTGACAACGGAAACGGCCACGGGGGCGCGGGGCGGCGCGCCGGCGCTACCTGGGAGGACACTTACAATCGGAGCGGTCAAAGACAATATTCGGAAAACGCGTAAATCATGATTCTAGTGACCGGGGGTTGCGGCTTTATCGGATCGGCCTTCATCCTGCAATGGCTGGAGTCCACCGACGAGCCCGTCGTCAACCTCGACCTGCTGACGTACGCCGGTCACCCGGGCAACCTCAGCGCCATCGAAGGCGACGCACGTTACCATTTTTATCGGGGCGACATCGGCGATCCGGAAATGACGGCATCGTTGCTGGCACAGTACCAGCCGCGCGCGGTCCTCAATTTTGCCGCTGAAAGCCATGTCGACCGCTCGATCTCCGGGCCGCTCGCGTTTGCCCTGACCAACGTCGTCGGCACGCTGCAACTGCTCGACGCGGTGCTGGCCTACTGGAAGAAGCTCGAGCCGGCGCGGGCCTCGGCCTTCCGCTTCCTGCACGTATCGACCGACGAGGTGTACGGCTCGCTCGCACACGACGCCCCGGCTTTCACCGAGGAGCACCGGTACGAGCCGAACAGCCCCTATTCGGCGTCGAAGGCCGCGTCCGACCATTTCGTGCGGGCCTATCACCACACGTACGGCCTGCCGACGCTGACGACCAACTGTTCCAACAACTACGGGCCGCGCCAGTTCCCGGAAAAGCTGATTCCGCTGGTGATCCATCACGCAGTGCTGGGCAAGCCCCTGCCCGTGTACGGCGACGGCCTGCAGATTCGCGACTGGCTGCACGTGGACGACCACTGCCGCGCGATCCGCGCCGTGCTGGAGCGCGGCCGGCCGGCGCAGACCTACAACGTCGGCGGCCGCTCCGAGCGCAGCAACCTGGCAGTCATCCGCGCCATCTGCGAAACGCTTGACGGCCTGCGTCCGCTGCCGGGCGGCAAGCCCCACGCGGAACTTGTGACACACGTCAGGGACCGGCCCGGCCACGACCG
>JACMQP010000271.1 GCA_014376915.1 Ramlibacter sp. | reverse complement strand
CAGGAACTTGGTGAAGTTCCACTTGATCGCCTTGCTGCCAAGCAGGCCAGGGGCCTCGGTGCGCAGCCACGCGAACAGCGGGTCGGCGGCCGGTCCGTTGACGTCCACCTTGGCCATCATCGGGAAGCTGACGCCGTAATTGAGCTGGCAGAACTGCGCGATCTCGGCGTTGCTGCCCGGGTCCTGCGAACCGAACTGGTTGCACGGGAAGCCGATCACGGCCAGTCCCTTGGGGCCGTATTCCCTGTGCAGATCCTCCAGCCCAGCGAACTGCGGCGTGAAGCCGCAGGCGCTGGCGGTGTTCACCACCAGCAGCACCTTGTCGCGGAACTCAGCCAGCGGCACGGTGCGACCATCGATGGCGCGGGCGGAAAAATCGTGAACGGTGGTCATGTCCTATTTTGCGCCGATGGCGCGGGCGTGGGCGCCGTGCGCTCGGGCCAGGCCGACCACGCCGCAGCAGCGAGGATCAACGCACCCCCGACCCAGGTGCGCGGCGTCAGTTCCGCCGCGCCCAGCGCCACCGATGACGCGCTGGCGAAGATCACTTCCGACAGCATCACCAGCGCCGTGGTGTGCGCGCTCAGACGGGCGGCACCGTACTGCAATGCGACGTTGCCGACCAGGAACGCCAGCCCGAGGCCGATCGCCACGCCGGCCCAGTCCATGCTGGGCGGCGGTGGCAGGTTGACGATGCCCTGCGCCACGCCGAGCAGGCCCGCCGCCAGCGCCATCAGCGCGCCGCCGCCGAACATCGCGGCGATGCGGGCCTCGGCCGGCGCGTGCTGGAGCTTGCGCAGCAGAATGTTGGTGAGCGCAAAGCTGAAGCCGCCCAGCAGCGCCAGCCAGTCGGCCGCCTCGCGCGGAACGGGCCAGCCGCCGGCGCCGGCGTTGAGTACCGTGAACACGCCGGCCAGCGCCAGCGCCAGCCGGGCCAGCGCGACGGCAGTTGGCTTCTCGCCGAGCAATGGCCAGGCCAGCAGCACAGTCCAGGCCGGCATCAGGTAGAACAGCAGCACCACGCGGACCACGTCGCCGACGGTCACCGCCCAGTTGAAGCCGACGTTGGTGAGGCCGGCCGCCACCATCAGCAGCCACAGCAGCGGCTGGCCGGCGAAGGCGCGCAGCGCGCCGGGCCGGACGGCCAGCAGGCAGGCCAGCGACAGCAGGTAGATCAGGGAGGTGGACCAGAGCGGATGCAGGCCTTGCGACTGCAGCTGGCGGAACGGCCACCAGGAGACGCCCCAGACCAGGGCGTTGAGCATCAGGGCCATCACCGGCCAGAGGGCTGGCGCCCCCCGGAAAAACTTAGCCATGCAGGTTGTCGTGCCTTGCGATCACCAGCAGGTGGTCGATTTCTTCTTTGTGCTTGACGCAGTTGCTCTGGTGCCAGCGCATGATCAGCCACATGCAGACGGCGACCACCGAACCGAAGGCGGTGATGGCGGCAAAAGGCGACAGGCCCATGCCGGTGGACAGGCTGTAGAACGCGCCCAGGGCCAGGATGCAGGCCTGCTCGTTGAAGTTCTGCACCGCGATCGAGCGGCCCGCGCCCATCAGGTTGTGGCCGCGGTGCTGCAGCAGCGCATTCATCGGCACCACCAGGTAGCCACCGATACCGCCCATCAGGATCAGGAAAGGCGCCGCCACCCAGACGTTGTTGATGAAGATCATCATGACCACCAGCAAGCCCATGACGATGCCCAGCGGCAGTACCTGGGTCGCCGTGTCGAGGCGCATCCGCACCGAGGCGATCACCGCACCGACGGCGGTTCCGATGGCGACCACGCCGCCCAGCGACGAGGCCTGCGTGGTGCTGTAGCCCAGGGCCGCAGCGCTCCAGGCCAGGATGATGTAGCGCAGATTGCCGCTCACGCCCCAGAACAGCGTGGTGGTCGCCAGCGAGATCTGGCCCAGCTTGTCGTTCCACAGGCGCGAGTTGCAGGTCCAGAAGTCCGGCACCAGCTCCAGCGGATTCTTGGGAATCGGCCGCATCTCGACGCCGGTCAGCGGGATCCGCGTATTGAACCAGGCGGCCAGCATGTAGATGAAGATCAGCACGAAGATCGCGGCCTCGGGCGGCGTGTCGATGCCGGTGTCGATGAACGGGAAGTCGAAAGCCAGCAGCCTGTCCGCGACCACGTGGCCGACCAGCTGCCCGCCCAGCAGGATGCCCAGGATGATCGAAGCGATGGTCAGGCCCTCGATCCAGCCGTTGGCCTTGACCAGCTGCGACGCCGGCAGCAGTTCCGTGAGGATGCCGTATTTGGCCGGCGAGTACGCCGCCGCGCCGAGGCCCACGATGGCATAGGCCATCAACGGATGGACGCCCACGAGCATCGTCACGCAGCCGATCACCTTGACGGCGTTGCTAGCGAACATGACATTGCGTTTGGGATAGGCGTCGGCGAAGGCGCCGAGCCACGGTGCGAGGATCACATAGAACAGCGCGAAGATCGGCACCAGGGCCGCGCGTTGCCATTCGGCGCCGCCGCTGCCCTTGATCAGTTCCACTGCCGCAACGAAAAGCGCCTGGTCGGCCAGCGACGAAAAGAACTGGGCCGACATGAGGGTGTAAAAACCGCGCTTCATTCTGGGTGGCGTGCGGCGCGGGTCGGCTTGCGCCCGCGCGATTGTGGTGACTGTCTCCTGACGACAACGGGTTATATCACGCGCTGTAATGACAAAATCGCTCCTGAAACCTGCCTGACAAAGACCCCATGCCCCGCCCGATCCTCGCCACCGTGCATACCGAAGCGCTGCGCCACAACCTTGCGCGGATGCGGCGGGCCGCCGGCGACGCCCGGGTGTGGGGCATCGTCAAGGCCAACGCCTACGGCCACGGCATCGAGCGCGTGTTCGACGGCCTGCGCGGCGTCGACGGTTTCGCGCTGCTGGACCTGCACGAAGCCGAGCGGCTCCGGGCCCTTGGGTGGCGCGGGCCGATCCTGCTGCTGGAGGGTGTGTTCGAGGCCCGCGACCTGGAGCTGTGCTCGCGCCTGAACCTCTGGCATGCAGTGCATTGCGACCAGCAGATCGACATGCTGGCGATGCACAAGACCCACCAGCCGCACCGTGTGTTCCTTAAGATGAACTCCGGCATGAACCGGCTGGGTTTCACGCCGGCCCGCTTTCGGGCGGCCTGGTCCCGGCTCGACGCGCTGCCCCAGGTCGACGAAATCTCGCTGATGACCCATTTCAGCGACGCCGACGGCGCGCGCGGCATCGCGCACCAGCTGCAGGTGTTCGCCGACATCACGCACGACCTGCCGGGCGAGCGGTCCCTAAGCAACAGTGCCGGTGCCCTGCGCCATGGCGACGAGGCCGGCGTGCGGGGCGAGTGGATCCGTCCCGGCATCGCGATCTACGGCAGTTCGCCCGACTACCCCGGCCACGACAGCGCGCTTTGGGAACTGCAGCCGGCCATGACGCTCGCCAGCCGGATCATCGGCCTGCAGACGCTGGCCGCCGGCGACACGGTCGGCTACGGCTCGAGCTTCACGGCCGATGCGCCGCTGCGCATCGGCATCGTGGCCTGCGGTTATGCCGACGGCTACCCGCGCCACTGCACCACCGGAACGCCGATCCTGGTCGACGGCGTCCGCTGCCGGTTGGTGGGCCGGGTCAGCATGGACATGCTGACGGTGGACCTGACGCCGGTGCCGGATGCCGGCTTCGGCAGCGACGTCACGCTGTGGGGTCGCGGACCGAAGGGCGTGGTGCTGGCGATCGACGAGATTGCGCTGGCGGCGGGCACTGTCGGCTACGAGCTGATGTGCGCTGTCGCGCCTCGCGTGCCGTTCATGATCGCGGAATAACAGGCGGGTCAGTTGGCGCCGACCTTCCCGCGCGCAATGTCCATCACCATCCGTGTGACCAAATACAGCCTGGGCTCGATCGAATCGATCAGCACGTACTCGGCGTCGTTCGAATGGGCGCCGAAGCCTTGCAGGCCGAACCGTTCGACCACGGCAGCCTTCGTGCCGAGTCCGGCAAATGCGGCGTCGGTGCCGCCGCCGGCGACCTTGTCGTCAGCGCCCAGCTTGTGGCCCATTTCGGCGTAGACCACCTGCGCATGCCTGGCCATGGCGAGCGACGCGGCGCTGCTCTCCAACGGCGGCCGGCGGCGTTCGAACCGCAGTTCCACCTTGGCTTCCGGCACGAGCTGCTTTTTGACCCGCTCCATCATCAGCTTCTCGATCCGGTCGTAGTCGGCGACCCGGGTGACCCGCACGTCGGCCTCGGCGGTGGCTTCGGCGGGAATCACGTTGCGATTGGTGCCGGCCTTGCTGAGGGTCCAGTTCATCTTCATACCGGTGGCCGGGTCGGACAGGTCGCGCATCTGCAGCACCTGGTGCGACAGCTCGTACAAGGCGTTGACGCCCCGCTCAGGCGCAGAGCCGGCGTGCGAGGCCTTGCCGTGCACCTTGAGCGAGGCCGCGCCGATGCCCGCCGTCGCCAGCGACAGCTTGTCGTCGGTGATGTAGCCGCCTTCGTGCGACAGCACGGCGTCGTGCTGAGAGGCGAGGCGCGTGATCATCGCGCGGGAGCCGGGCGAGCTGATCTCTTCGTCGCCGTTGACCAGCACCGTGAGCGTGCCGTATTCGCTGAAGCCCAGCTGCCTCAGCATGGTGACGGCGTGCAGGATCACCGCGATCCCTTGCTTGTCGTCGGCAATGCCCAGGCCGAAAGCCTTGTCGCCTTCGATGCGGAACGGCTGTTTCGCCAGCATGCCCCTGAGGTACACGGTATCCATGTGGGCGATCAGCATGACGTTCTTCGTGCCGGTGCCCTTGAACGTGGCCTTCATCATCTTGCCGATCTTCTCGGGCGTGTCTTCCATGCGGTAGACCTCGGGTGACGCCGGGCTGCCCGGCTCGATCAGTTCCACCTCGGCGCCGAGCGCCCGGAACCTGTCGGCAATCAGGGTGGCCAGCCGGTCGAGGCCCTCGCGGTCGCGGCTGCCGGACTCGATGCCGACGAACTGCGACAGCGAATCGAGCAGTGGCTGCTTCTGGGCGGCGGCGAGCGCGGCGATGCGCGTGTCGGGCGCGGCCAGGGCGCTGGCGCAGGTGGCGAAACACAGGACAACGGCAGCAGCGCAGCGGGTCAGGGAAAGAGCTTGCATGGAGGAGTTCATTCAATCGATGGAGGGGAAAATCACCAGAATCCGGGGCTAGCGCCTGCGCATCCCCAGCAGCATCACGGTGCCGACGACGATCAGGGCGCCGACCACCTGGATCGGCGCGACCGCCTGACCGAGGACCAGCCAGGCCAGGACCAGCGCGAAGACCGGCTCCACGTTCATGATCGCCGAGTTGCCGACGACGCCCAGGCGCGGCAGCACGGTGAACAGGACGGTGAAAGCGGTGCCGTAAAGAAAAGTGAGGGCGAACAGGCCGCCCCAGCCGGCCGGCGCCTGCGGCAAATGGAAGCCGCCTTGCGACGCCACCATGGCCAGCGCCACCAGTCCGGCCAGCGTCATGGTCGTCGCGGTGCGCACCCGGCCGTCGACGTCGCCGGCTTCGTGCTGCGTGATCACCAGCGCCAGCCCGAAGGTGGCGGCCGCCGTCAGCGCGAAGGCGACGCCGGCGCCGATGCTCGCCCACTGGCCCTGCGCGCCGAGCCCGGAAGCGGCACCGAACACGTCCAGCGCCAGCGCGAGGCCGACCAGGATGACCGGCATCGCGACCAGCAGCGGCCGCTCGGGCCGATGCCGGTAGATGGCCCAGGACCAGAACGCCGTCCAGATCGGGTAGGTGTTGAAGGCCAGCAGCGCCAGCGCAACCGGCAGCCGCGCCACGGCGGAATACAGGCACAGGCTCTGGACGCCGATCAGCAGGCCGATCACCGGCAGCATGCGCTTGTGGCGCGGCGTGAAGGTCACACGCACGCCTTGCGCGGCGAGGATGGCCACGATCACCAACGCCGTGACGGCGCTGCGAAACACCACCGCCGTGGCGACGTCGACGCCGTTGTTGAAGGCGATCCGCGCGGCCACGTGGTTGGCGCCCATCATCAGGGCGATCAGCAGCAGCGTGGCGAACGCGCCGGCGCTGATGGCTTTTTTGCCGGGCGCGCTCATGCGGCGCCCAACGCGCGCCGCGCGCGCACGGCGGCGGCAAGCTGGCTGACGACGGCCACGGTGCTGTCCCAGCCGATGCAGCCGTCGGTGACGCTCTGGCCGTAGACCAGGCCCTCGCGGCCGCGGACGATGTCCTGCCGCCCTTCGACCAGGTGGCTT
>JACMQP010000270.1 GCA_014376915.1 Ramlibacter sp. | reverse complement strand
CCTTCGTTGACCCAGACGATGCGCCCGCTGCGATCGACCAGGAACATGCCCTGGCTGACGCTGGAGAACAGCTGGAACATCGAGCGCGCCGCCAGGGCCAGGATGCTCTGGCCGTCGCGCGGCAGGGTGTCGTCTTGCATGCGCCGATGGTAGCGAGTCCGCCTCCCTAGGCCAGTTGCCGTCTGGCCCGGTACTTCATCACCCGCGGCACGAACAGCACGGCCAGGATGACGACGATCATCGTGATCGACATCGGCCGCTGCAGGAACACCATGGCGCTGCCCTCGCCGATCGAGACAGCGTTGCGCAGTTGCGCTTCCGCCAGCGGCCCCAGGATCATCCCGACCACCACCGGCGCCGTCGGGAAGTCGAAGCGCCGCATGACCACGCCGACCACGCCGATGGCGTAGAGCAGCACCAGGTCGAAGGCGCTTTGCCGCATGCCGTAAGCGCCGACCGTGGAGAAAATCAGGATGCCGGCGTACAGCTGGGGCTTGGGAATCTTCAGCAGCTTGACCCAGAGGTTGACCATCGGCAGGTTCAGGATCAGCAGCATCACGTTGCCGATGTACAGCGAGGCAATGAGCGCCCACACCAAATTGGCCGACGTGGTGAACAGTTGCGGGCCGGGCTGGATGCCGTAGTTCTGGAAGGCGCCGAGCAGGATCGCCGTGGTGTTGGAGGTCGGGATACCCAGCGTCAACAACGGGATCAGCGCCGTGGTCACGGTGGCGTTGTTCGACGCTTCCGGACCGGCGACGCCCTCGATCGCGCCCTGGTGTCCGAACTCCGCGAGGTTCTTGCCCTTGGCCAGCTTCTTCTCCGTCGCGTAACTGAGGAAGGTGGGAATCTCGGTGCCGCCGGCCGGGATGCAGCCGAAGGGCGCACCGATCGCCGTGCCGCGCAGCCAGGCGGGGATCGAACGCTTCCAGTCGTCGCGCGTCATGTAGACCTTGGTCAGCTTGTTCTGCGTCTCGGTGACGCGGCCTTCGTAGAGCGCCGCATAAAGCACCTCGGCGACTGCGAACAGGCCCACGGCCACCAGCACGATCTCGACGCCGTCCAGCAACTCCGGCACGCCCAGCGTGTAGCGGGCCTGGCCGGAAATCTGGTCCAGCCCGATCAGACCGACGGCCAGGCCGATGAACAGCGCCACCATGCCGCGCAGCGGGCTCTTGCCCAGCACTGCGCTCACGGTGGTGAAGGCCAGCACCATCAGCAGGAAGTACTCCGGCGGCCCCAGCTTGACCGCGAACTCGGCGACAAAGGGCGCAAACAGCGTGACGATCACGGTGGCGATGGTGCCGGCCACGAACGAGCCGATGGCCGCCGTCGCCAGCGCCGCACCGGCCCGGCCACTCTTGGCCATCTTGTTGCCCTCCATGGCCGTCACCATGCTGGCCGTTTCTCCGGGCGTGTTCAGCAGGATCGAGGTGGTCGAGCCGCCGTACATCGCGCCGTAGTAGATGCCGGCGAAAAAGATCATCGAGGCCGTGACGTCCACCTTGGCGGTGATCGGCAGCAGCATGGCGACCGCCACCGCGGGCCCGATGCCGGGCAGCACGCCGATTGCAGTGCCCAGGGCGCAGCCCACCAGGCACCACAGAAGATTGCCCACGCTAAGCGCCGAAGAGAAGCCGCCCATCAGGGAATTGAAGATGTCCATGATCAGCCTTCGCAGAGCCGTCTCAAGGAGGCCGAAGCCGCCCTGGGGGGCAGGGAACGAATGCGAGCATGGGCGCCGTTGTTCATAACCACCCCGTCGACGTCAGGCCCGGCAGGTTGATCGCCAGGAACTGCGTGAACATCCAGAACACCGGCGCCGAGATCGCCAGCCCGGTGACGACGTCGATCGTCATCACGCGGGGCCGTCCGGCCGCCTCGCCGGCAGCGCGGCGCAGTCCCTGGACCGCAAGCACGTAGCACAGCGTGCAGCTCAGGATGAAGCCGATGGTGGTGATCAGCGCCGCGTTGGCCATCAGGCCGGCCGTCACCCAGGCGAAGCCCTGCCAGTAGCCGTGCCCGGCGCCGGAAGGTTCGTCGAGATCGCGGAATCCGGTGGTGCGCGCCTCGACGACCAGCATCACGCCGCACAGCGCGAGCACACCGGCCACCGCCCACGGCAGAAAGTTGGGACCGATACCGCCGTAGCCTGCGGCGGACGGGATCGAAATGGCGCCGGCCGCCAGCGCCAGCGCGGTCAGCAGGACGCCGGCGCCGACCAGGGTCTGCGGCAGCGAGGGGTCGGCTTTTCGGGTCATGTGCTGGACTCCGGGGAATGAAAAAACGCCCGGGTCATCCGGGCGTTCGGGTCGCTGGCCCGGCGCGAGGCTCAGACCATGCCGGATTTGACCATGGTGGCGCGCAGGCTCGCGAACTCGTCGTCGACGAACTTGTCGAATGCGGCGCCGGTCAGGACGGACGGGGTCCAGTCGTTCTTCTGCAGCGATTCCTGCCAGGACTTCGTCTTGAGCGCGGCCAGCACCACGTCCGTCAGCGCCTTGCGCTGCGGTTCGGTGATGCCGGGGGCGCCGTAAACGCCGCGCCAGTTGCCGATCTCGACGTTGATCCCCTGTTCCTTGAGCGTCGGCACGTTGACACCCTTCAGTCGCGCGCCCGACGTCACGGCGATGGCGCGCATCTTGCCGGTGTTGATGTACTCGGCGAACTCGCTGTAGCCGCTGCCGCCCACGGTCACGTTGCCGCCCAGGATGGCGGCCGTGGCTTCACCGCCGCCACGGAACGCGACATAGTTGATTTTGGACGGATCGACGCCGACCTCGCGCGCGATCATGGCGGCGGCGATGTGCTCGGTGGAGCCGCGCGATCCGCCCCCCCACTTGACGCTGCCCGGATCCTTCTTCAGCTGCGCGACGACGTCGGCCATGGTCTTCATCGGCGAGTTGGCCGGCAGCACGAACACGTTGTATTCGCTGGTGATGCGCGCGATCGGCGTGACCTGCGACAGGCTCACCGGCGGCTTGCCGGTGATGATGCCGCCCAGCATGACCGCGCCCATGACCATCAATGCATTCGGGTCGCCCTTGGCGCTGTTGATGAACTGGGCCAGACCCAGCGCGCCGGCGGCGCCGCCCTTGTTGTCGTAGGTGACGCTGTCGGCCACCCTGGCCTCCTGCAACGCCTTGCCCAGAGCGCGGCCGGTGGTGTCCCAGCCGCCGCCCGGGTTGGCCGGGATCATCATCTTGATGCTGGTGGCCGCCAGCGCCGACAGCGGCAGGCTGCCGGCCGCAGCCAGGGCTGCCAGTGATTTGAGAAAGGTATCTCGACGCATTCGGATGCTCCTTGTTGTGCGCTTTCAAACCCTGAGGATCATGCGCCGGTTGCCTGTCAAACGGCTGTCCTGGACATTGGGGAAACTACTAGAGTGCGATCTTGCCGCTACCCTTGGACGGCCGATGAACCTCCTGCTGGTCGAAGACGATCCCTCCATGCGCAGCACCCTCGAGCGGGCGCTGTCGCGGAGGGGCCTGCGCGTCGAGAGTTGCGCCGATGGCAACCAAGCGCTGAAGCTGTGGCGCGAGCAGCCGCCGGACGTCGTGGTCCTCGACCTGAGCCTGCCGGGCCTGGACGGCCTGCAGGTGCTGGAACAGGCGCGCCGCTCGGGCCTGACCACGCCGGTGCTGATTTTGACTGCGCGCGGGACTGTCGGCGACCGCGTGACCGGTTTGAACAGCGGCGCCGACGACTACCTGCCTAAGCCGTTCGACCTCGGCGAACTCGAAGCCCGGTTGCGCGCGCTGATGCGCCGCCAGCCGGGCGCCGCTGCGGGCGCGACAGCGGTGGTGGCCGGGACGTTGCGCTATGAGAAGGACAGCGGCGCGATCTACTTCCGCGGCCAGGTGCTGGAACTGACCCCGCGCGAAGCGGCGCTGTTGCAGGCGCTGATGGCGCGGCCCGGCCACGCCGTGGCCAAGGAACGCTTGTTCGAGCTGGTGTTCCCGGGGGAGATCGACGTGCAATACGAGGCGATCGAGGTGGTGGTCTATCGGTTGCGCAAGAAGCTGGCCCACACCGGAACCTCGCTCATGACCTTGCGCGGCCTGGGTTATCTGCTCAAGACCACATGAAGCGGCAGGTTTCGCTGCGCAGCTATCTGCTGGCTGGCATCCTGCTGCCGGTGATCCTGCTGATCGGGATCAACAGCGTGAGCCTTTATTCGCAGGCGCTGGCCGCCGTCAACACCGCCTACGACCGCACCCTGCTCGCGTCGGCCAAGACCATCGGCGAGCAGCTCGACGTCGAGGGTTACGACGAGATGGCGCAACTTCGGGCCACCGTCCCGTATTCGGCGCTGGAGGCGTTCGAGGCCGACAACCGCAGCCGGCTGTTCTACCGCGTGTCCGATCTTCACGGCGAGATGGTGTCTGGCTTCGGCGAACTGCCGTTCTGGCGCGGCACGCTGCCGCAGCGCCCGCCCTACGCGGCGCTGGTGGACTTCTACGACGACCGCTTGCGCGAAAGCGACGTGCGCATCGCGGTGTTGCTGCAGCCGGTGGCCAGCGCCACCGGGCGCGGGATGGCCGTGGTGCAGGTGGCCGAGACGCTGGAGCTGCGACGCTCGCTGGCGCGCCAGATCCTGCTCGATACGGTCTGGCGCCAGGCGCTGCTGGTTGCAGTGATCGCCCTCGTGACGGTGATCGTGGTGCAGCGCGCGACCTGCCCGGTGCGGCTGCTGAGCGGCGCGCTGCAAGCGCGCGCCGAGGGCGACCTTACGCCGATCGCCGCGCCCGACGCGCCGCGCGAGCTGCTGCCGCTGGTCGATGCCACCAATCACGTGATGGCGCGGCTGGCCCTGCTGCTGGACAACCAGAAGCGCTTCGTGCGCGACACCGCGCACCAGCTGCGCACGCCGCTGGCGGTGCTCAAGACCCAGGTGCAGTCGGCGCTGCGCGGCGACGTCGAGCC
Source organism: Ramlibacter sp. (assembly GCA_014376915.1). Next base: position 807 of record JACMQP010000270.1, on the reverse strand, counting down.
GCGCCAGGCGCTGCTGGAAATCAGTGGCACGGTGGAGCGCGCCACCGCGCTGGCCAACCAGATGCTGTCGCTGGCCAAGGTCGAACAGCTCAGGCAGCAAGCCGGCGCCGATGTCAACGACCTGGCGGCACTGATGCGCTCGGTGGCGCTGGAACTGTCGCCGCTGATCGCCGACAAGGACCTCGATTTCGAGATCAGCACCGAGACAGCGCCGGTGCGGTCGCACGAATGGATGCTGAGCGAGCTGGTGCGCAACCTGCTTCACAACGCGATCAAGCACACGCCCCAGGGCGGCATGCTGTGGCTGCGGCTGGTGACCGATGCACGCTCCGCGGCCCTCACCGTCTCCGACAGCGGCCCGGGCATTTCCGCCGAGCTGCGAACCCGGCTGTTCCAGCCGTTCTCGGCCGGCGACGTCGGCAGTGGCTCTGGCCTGGGACTGGCAATCTGCCAGGAGATCGTGCTCGCCCTGGGCGGCTCGATCACACTGGAAAACCGGGAAAATTGCGGGTACATCGCGGGCCTGGACGCTTCAGTGCGGTTGCCGCTGGCCCACAATGGAGGCTGATGGACAAACTCCGCGTCGACAAGTGGCTATGGGCCGCCCGCTTCTACAAGACCCGAACGCTGGCCACCGAGGAGATCGGCAAAGGCCGGGTCGAGGTGAACGGCGCCGGGGTCAAGCCGGCCCGCGAACTGAAACGGGGTGATACCGTCACCCTGCGCCAGGGTCCCGTGACTCGCACGGTGGTGGTCAAGGGCCTGTCCGGCATGCGCGGACCGGCGCCGGTGGCACAGCAGCTCTAT
>JACMQP010000030.1 GCA_014376915.1 Ramlibacter sp. | reverse complement strand
GGCGGCGTCGCGATGCGCACGGCCTGCGGCAGCACCACCAGCCGCATCCGCTGGCCACGGGTCAGGGCCAGGCATTCGGCCGCCTCCCACTGCGCCCGCGGGACGGACTGGATGCAGCCGCGCCAGATCTCGCCCAGGTAGGCCCCGACGTACAGCGTGAGCGAAACGCTCGCGGCGGTGAGCGGCGAGATCTTCAGGCCCAGGGCCGGCAGGCCGAAGAAGCTCATGAACAGGATCACCAGCAGCGGTGTGCCCTGAATCAGCTGCACAGAGCCGGCGGTCACGAGCCGCAACGGCCGGGACGGCGAGACGCGGCACAGCGCCACCAGCAGACCGAGCAGGCCGCCGCCGACAAAGGCGATCAGCGACAGGCCGACCGTCCAGGTGGCGCCCTGCAGCAGGTACAGCAGGTGGTTGGCGTTGAGGCTGCCGTTCATTGCGTCGTCCGCATCACAGCGCAGTGCCCAGACGACGCCGGCGCGGGAACAGCAGCGCGCCCACGCCCCAGAAGCCGGCTCGCATCAGCAGCGACAGCAGCACATAGGCCGCGCCGACGACGATGTAGGTCTCGAACGGCCGGTAGGTGTCCGACTGCACGAAGTTGGCAACGGCCGTCAGTTCTTCCGCCGAGATCTGCGAACACACCGAAGAGGCCAGCATCAGCAGCACGAACTGGCTGGTGAGGGCGGGATAGACGCGCTCCATCGCCGGCAACAGCACCACGTGCCAGTACACCTGCCGCCGGCTCAGGGCCAGGCATTCGGCCGCCTCGATCTGGCCCTTGTGGATGGAGTCGAAGCCGGCCCGCATGATCTCGGTGGCGTAGGCGCCGACGTTGATGGTCAGCGCCGCCATTGCCACCGTGACGGCCGGCAGCTTCAGCCCCAGGCTGGCAAGCCCGAAGTACACCAGGAAGATCTGCACCAGCAACGGCGTGTTGCGGATTGCCTCGACATAGACCGTGCTGGCGCGCCGTGCCCAGACGCTGTCGCTGCGCCGGCCGATCGCGCACAGCGTGCCGATCGCAAATCCGATCAGCGTCGCCCCCACGGCCAGGCGAATGGTCATCCAGGCACCGTCGACGAACAACGGCCAGCGCTCGAAGACGGCGGAAAAGTCCAGCGTCATCAGCGGCCCTGGCCCGTCATCCGGTCGTAGACGCGGAACAGCGCCTGGTTGCCGTTGCCGCCCTCTCCATGGGCGCGGGCGTCGACGTACTGGGTGGTCACCAGCGCGGTGGCGGGCAGCGGCACGTTCTGGGCCTGGGCCTGCCGCTGCACCAGCCGCAGGTCCTTGTGCATCAGGTCGATCCGAAAGCCCGCGGCGGCGTCGCCGTCGATCATGGCCGCGCCCAGCTTGTCCAGCATCCAGGAGGCGGCGGAACCGCCCAGCAGGACCTTGCGCAACTGGTGCAAATCGACGCCGCCGGCGCGGCCCAGCGCGAGCGCCTCGCAGATGGCCTGGATGTTGATGCCGCAGATCAACTGGTTGCACAGCTTGACCGTCTGGCCGGCGCCGCTGTCGCCCACGTGCGTGATGGTCGTGCCCATGGCCGCGAAGTACGGCCCGGCGGCCTCGAACGCGGCGGCGTCGCCGCCGGCCATGATCGAGAGCGCGGCGTTTTTCGCGCCGACCGGGCCGCCGGACACCGGCGCGTCGACGAAGGCGACACCGGCGCGCGCCAGGTCGGCGTGCATGCGGCGGACGGCGTCGGGCGCGATGGTGCTCATGTCGATCACCAGTCGGCCGGCCGGCGGATTGGCCAGCAGGCCGCCAGCGCCGTAGACCACGGCCTCCACGTCGGGCGTGTCGGGCAGCATCGTGATCACCACGTCCGCTGCGCTGGCTGCCTGCGCGATCGTCGCCGCCACGCGGATGCCCAGGCGCGCCAGCCCGTCGGCCGCCTCCCGCCGCACGTCATACGCGGTCACCGTGTGGCCCGCCCTTGCCAGGTTGATGGCCATGTCCCGGCCCATGGTGCCGATGCCGATGAAGCCGACGTTGCCCGCTTGTGTCATGCGCTTGCTTCTCTGGTCTTTCGGGGTTTGGAGGTCGGTGCCGCAGCGGTCTTGCTCGGGGCCAGCGCCTTCTGGCGCCGCAACTCGTCGCCGATGCGGAAGTGCTTGCGCAGCGCCTGGTCGGCCCGGTCCTCGTCGCCGGCGATCACGGCCTCCAGCAGGCGGCGGTGGTCCTCGACCACCGTGCGCTTCATCGCTGCATCCTGCTCGCCGACCAGCTGGCGCCGGTCGCGGTGCGACCGGGTCAGCAGTGTCGCCAGCGCCCCGTACAGCTGCACGATGGTGTCGGACTTGCTGGCCCGCACCAGCGCCAGGTGGAAGTCGAAATCGGCGAGGCCGCCGCCGTCCGTGTCGTTCACCGTCGCCTCGATGGCATCGAGCGCTTCGCGCATGCGTTCCACGTCGGCCGTGGTGGCGCGCTGGCAGGCCAGCCGGATCGCCTGGCACTCCAGCGCGATCCGCGCCTGCATGACGTCGTCGATGGCGTCCGGCACCTGGGCCAGCGAGAACGCGAAGACGTCCGCCAGCACGGACACGTCCGGCTGGCAGACGACGGTGCCGACCCGTTCCCGGATTTCCACCACGCCCATCATCGAGAGCCCGCGCAGCGCCTCCCGGACGATCGGCCGGCTGACACCGAGCTGCAGCGCCAGTTCGCGTTCGGGCAGCAGCCGGTCGCCGTTGCGGATGCTGCCGTCCAGCAATTGCTCGCGCAACAGCGAAAACACCTTGGCGAACCCGCTGCCCTGCGCCTGTGTCTCAGGCCGGGTGATGCTCTGCGTCTTCGTCGTTGTTGTCATGCCGTGGTTTTACCAGCGGCTGACCAATGCACGGATTGGGGGAATCCCTGCCCGTCGGTGACCAGGCCTCGGGCAGTCGCGGCGCAGGGGTCTTGATGTATCGCAAACGCAGCAGGCGGCTGTCGGCGCATCCTCGCGTTGTCTGCAACTGGAAGAAGAGCAGACCCCATCAACAGCAGAGGTGAACCCCATGAAGCCGAAACAAGACCCCAAGCGCGACGCGCCCCCGATGTCCGAAGCAGAAATCCAGCAAGGCGGCAGTCGGGGCATCGCCGCGGATGAGATGTTGAAGCGCGTGGTCAAGCAGCACCCGCAGCGCGACGAGCCCAAGGTCGACAGCGTGGAGCCGGACGACACCCCGCCGCCGTGAGCGGGTCAGCGGGCCGGCGTTGACTTTGCGCGCCGCCCGAACCGCAGCGCGCCGCCGCGCAGCGACGAGAACTTCAGCGACAGCAAATCCAGCAGGTAGTTCTGGTACATCCGCCAGGGCGCATGGGCGCCCTGCCGCGGCAGCAGGGCCGTGGCCCGCTGCACATAGCCGGAGCTGAGGTTCAGGAACGGCTGGGTGGACGCCAACGCGTGCGCGTCGGCCACCGGAACGACCGAGTCGAGGCCGCGGCGCTCCATGTGGTTGAGCAGCCGGCAGACGTAGCGCGCCGCCAGCTCGCACTTCAACGTCCACGAGGCGTTGGTGTAGCCGGTGGCCACGGCCAGGTTCGGCACGCCGCTGTACATGATGCCCCGGTAGACCAGCGAGTTCGCGGCATCGACCGGCGCGCCGTCGATGCTGATGCGCGCGCCGCCCATCAGCTTGAGCCGAAGGCCGGTAGCGCTGACGACGATGTCGGCGGGCAGCTCGGCGCCGGAGGCCAGCCGGATGCCGCCGGGCGTAAAGCGCTCGATGCTGTCGGTGACGATCGATGCCTTGCCGCTGCGCAGCGCCTGGAAGATGTCGGCGTCGGGCGCGATGCACAGCCGCTGGTCCCAGGGGTCGTAAGCCGGCGAGAGGTGCCGGTCGACGTCGAAGCTTGGCCCCAGCAGGTGCAGCGACGCGCGGCGCAGCAGTGCGCGGGCGCGGACCGGCCAACGGTGGCAGTACTGGTAGAAGGCGGCGGCCAGCAGGATGTTCTTCCAGCGCACCAGGCGGTACGCCAGCCGGCGCGGCAGCCGCCGCCGCAGCGCCGCGCCGATGCGGTCGCGTGCGGGAATGGCCACGATGTAGCTGGGGGAGCGTTGCAGCATGGTGACGTGCGCGGCAGCCGCGGCCATCTCCGGCACCAGCGTCACGGCGGTGGCGCCGCTGCCGATCACCACCACCTGCTTGCCGGCGTAGTCCACATCGGCCGGCCATTGCTGCGGATGCACGATTCGGCCGTTGAAGCTGTCGCGGCCTGGCCAGTCCGGCTGGTGCCCACCCTCGTAGTCGTAGTAGCCGCTGCAGAAAAAGACGAAGCGGCAGGCGATGCTGGCCGCGCCGCCTTCCTGCGTGTCTGCGCTCACGGTCCAGCGGGCTTGCGCCGAGTCCCAGTCGACGCCGGTGACGCGGTGGCCGAAGCGGATGTGCTGCTCGATGCCTTCGTCGCGCGCCGTCTCCCGCACGTACTCGCGGATCGCCGGGCCGGGCGCGAAAGACGCGTCGCTTTCCCAGGGCCGGAAGCTGTAGCCGAGGGTGAACATGTCGGAGTCCGAGCGCACGCCCGGGTAGCGGAACAGGTCCCAGGTGCCGCCGATGGCCTGCCGGCTCTCGAGGATGACGTAGCTGAGGTGCGGACACAGCGTCTGCAAGTAGTGGCCCGCGGCGATGCCGGACAGGCCGGCGCCCACCACCACGACGTCGAAGGAGGCGCTCACCGCACCACCAGCCAGCCGTCGGGCAAGGCCGGCGCGGCCAGGCGCTCCAGGATGGCTGTGTGCAACCGGTCGGCGCGCGCGTCCCCGAGCGAGCGGGCGAGCGTCGTCATGCGTGGCACCGGCCCGCGCTACTGCAGCCGGATCTCGCCGTCGAACTGCACCTTGAGCTTGAGCCCGGCGACCTCCAGCGTCATCGTGGCCGGCAGCGTTTCGGTGCCGGCGATGGAACGATCAGCCACCGCCTTGGCCACTGCCTGCTCGATGTCGCGCTGTGAGCTGACGCCCACCATTTTCAGGAACTTGCGGATGCTGATGTTGAATGCGTCTTCGTCCATGGGGGCTCCTCGGGTTGGCACGGCGGAAACGCTCATTTTGCCGCGTCAACGGGATCGGCGTCGCCCTCGAGCTGCTGCAGCAGGTACAGGCGCTGGTACAGGCCGTTGTCGATCGCCATCAACTCGCCGTGCGTTCCCGCCTCCGCGATCCGCCCATGGTTGAGAACGACGATGCGGTCGGCCGCGCGCACGGTGGACAGCCGGTGGGCAATGGCGACGATGGTGACGCGGCCGCGCAGCGCCGTGAGCGCGCGCTGCACCACCTGCTCGGTTTCCGAGTCGATGTGCGACGTGGCCTCGTCCAGGAACAGGATGCGCGGCTCGCCGGCCAGCGCCCGGGCGATGGCCAGCAGCTGCTTCTGGCCGACCGACAGCCGCGCGCCGCCTTCGCCCAGCGGCGTGGCGTAGCCCTGCTCCAGCGCCGCGATGAAGTCGTGCGCGTGGGCGGCGCGCGCTGCCGCCTCGACCTGCGCGTCGCTCAGCGGGCGGCCCATCGCGATGTTCTCGCGCGCGCTGGCCGCCAGCAGGAAAGGCTCCTGCGGCACCAGCCCGACGCGGTCGCGGAAGTGGTCCTCGGCGATCGACTCCACCGGCGTGCCGTCGATACGGATGCTGCCCGGCCGTGCCGGGTAGAAGCGCAGCAGCAGCGACAGCAGCGTGCTCTTGCCGCTGCCGGTGTGGCCGACGATGCCCCAGAAGCTGCCCGGCGCGATCTGCAGGTCGATGCCGTGCAGCACCGGCCGGCCCGGCAGGTATTCGAAGTCGAGGTGGTCAATGCGGATGCCGCCGCCGGTCACCTGGCCGCCGCCAGCCGCCACCGGCGCCTCGGCCTCCTTCAGCAGCACGTTGACCCGCGCGGCGCTGACCATCGCCTGCTGCAGCTGGGAGAACTGCATGGTGATCTGGGTCAGCGGCTCCACCACCCGGCCGATGTAGTTGATGAAGGCGTACAGCACGCCCACTTCCAGCGCCGTCAGCGCGGCGCCGTTGCCGCGCGAGCCGAACACCCACATCACTGCCGCCACCAGCAGCACGTTCATGAAGTCCAGCACCGGCCGCAGCAGCCAGGCGTTGGCCCGCAGCGCGCTGTGGCGGGCCTGGTAGTGCGCCTGGTTCAGGTCGGCGAAGCGCTGGTTGAAGCGGCCGGTCGCGTTGCTGGCCTGCAGCACCGGCATGCCGTTGATCGACTCCGCCACCTGCGCGTTGAGTTCGCTGCGCAGCTCGCGGGTGCGTGCCACCGCCGGCGCCGACAGCGCCTGGTAGGCCACGATCACCAGCACCACCACCGGAACCAGCGTGGCGACGATCAGCATCAGCCTCCAGTCGAGCCACAGCATCGCGGCCAGCGCGCCGAGCAGCACGATCACGCTGTCCAGCATCACGAACAGCACCTGCACGTAAAGCGTCTTGACCTGCTCGGTGTCGTTGGTCACGCGGCTCACCAGCTGGCCGGTGATGGCGTGGTCGAAGAAGCTCATGGGCAGGCGCAGCACGTGGCCGTAGACCGCCTCGCGGATGCGGCGCACCGAACGCATCGCCAGGCCGGCCAGCCTGGAAAGCTGCAGGTAACGCAGCCAGCTGGCGACCATGCCGGCCAGCAGCGCGCCGACCAGCAGGGCAACGATGGCCGGCACCTGGGCGTTGCGCGGCAGCAGGTAGTTGTCGATCAGGTATTTGCCGGCCAGCGGACCGAAAGCCTCCAGCAGCGCGGCCACGACCAGCCAGGCGACGCCGATCATGACGTGCCGACGCTCTGGCGCAGCGGCACGCAACAGCAGGCTGGTGGCGTCGCCGAGCAGGGCGCGGCGCGGCGGCGGCACGGCGGGGGCAGCGCTGGTGAGGGAATCAGCTGGCATCGAGGCTTGCCTCCAGTTGCTGGTAGCGCCACTGGCGGGCATACCAGCCGTTGCCCGCCACCAGTTGCGCATGGGTCCCGCGCTCGGTCACGTGGCCTTCGCGCAGGACGACGGTGTGGTCGGCGTCCGCGACGGTGCTGAGCCGGTGGCTGACGATGATCACGGTGCGGCCGATCCGGGCCTGCCGCAGGTGCGCGAGGATCCGGGCTTCCGTGTCCGTGTCGACTGCCGACAGCGAGTCGTCCAGCAGCAGCAGCGGGGCGTCGGTGAGCAGCGCGCGGGCGATGGCGACGCGCTGGCGCTGCCCGCCCGACAGCGTCACGCCGCGCTCGCCGACCGGCGTGTCGTAGCCCTGCGGCAGCTGCAGGATGTCGTCGTGCACGGCGGCCAGTTTCGCCGCCTGCTCGATCTCGGCGCGGGTGGCGGCGGGCCGGGCCAGCGCGATGTTCTCCGCCACCGAGGCCGAAAACAGGAAGGCCTCCTGCGGAACCCAGGCGATGGCGGCGCGCAGCGCGTCCAGCGTGTAGTCATGCAGCGCGACGCCGCTCCAGCGCAGAGTGCCGCTGGCCGGCGCGTCGTGGCGCAGCAGCAGCCGCAGCAGCGTCGACTTGCCGGCGCCGGTCGGGCCGACCAGGCCCAGCGTGCGGCCCGGCGACAGCTCCAGCGACACGCCGTCCAGCGCAGGGCGCGGCTGGCCGGCGTAGCTGAAGCGCACGTCGCAAACCGCCAGCGGACCGCGCGTCACGGCCGCGACGCTGCCTTGGTCGGCCACCGTCAGCGGTGCGTTCAGCACCGGCTGCAGCCGGTTCCAGGCGGCCTTGCCGCGTTCCAGCAACGACAGCACCCAGCCGGCCGCGAACATCGGCCAGATCAGCTGGCCGAGGTACAGGCTGAAGGCCGTGAGCTGGCCCACCGTGAGCTGGTCGTGCCAGACCAGCCAGCCGCCCACGCCGAGCGTCAGCGCGGTGGAGGTGGCCAGCGTGAAGCCGACGGCAGGCTCGTAGGCCGCCTCCCAGCGCTGGGCATCGAAGCTGGCATCCGCCGCCGCGCCGGCCAGGCTGGAGAATTGCGCCTCGCTGCGGGCCAGCAGGCCGAGCGCGCGCACCGTGCGCACGCCGGTCAGGGTTTCCTGCACGTGGTCGTTGAGCGTGCCGAAGCGCTCAAGCGACAGCCGGGATGCCTCGTGCACGTGGCGCGAGATCCACCAGAAGCTCGCCGCCATCAGCGGGAACGGCAGCAGCGCGATCGCCGTCAGCCGCGCGTCCACGCCCAGCGCCATCATCGCCACCACCAGCACCAGCGTCAGGCTGCCGTCGAAGCCGGCCAGCATCGCCTCGCCGGCCGCCATCTCGACCGCGTCGATGTCGTTGGTGGCCAGCGCCATCAGGTTGCCGGTGCGGCTGGTCTGGAAGAACGCCGGTCCCTGCAGGGCCAGCCGCGCATACAGGCGCTGGCGCAGCTCGACGCCGAGCTTGAACGACGCGGCAAAGAGGCGCAGCCGCCAGCCGGCGCGCAGGAAGTAGACGATCACGCCGGCCACCAGCAGCCAGGCCAGCTCGCGCAGCAGGACGGCGCCGTGCAGCCGGTTGGCGACCAGCCCGTCGATGACTTGGCCGATCTGGCGCGGGATCAGCACGATCAGCACGGCGATGCCGGCCAGCATCGCGCCGGACGACGCATAGGCGGCCGTGTGGCGGTTCAGGAAGTTTCCGATCAGGCGGTAGAGCGACATGGATGGGGAACGGGCGTTGTGGTTGTCGGGTTCAGGCACGGCGTTGCAGCAGTTTCAGCAGCGCGCGCCTTTCGGTGGCGTTGGCCGAGCGCCAGTAGCTGCTGGCGGCCTTCAGCAGCCGTTCCTCGGCCGGGTCTGCCAGCTGCGACTCCTCGTGTTCCTGGTCGAGCCAGTCAGCGGGTTTGCCCGCATGCTGCTCGACCTGCCGCGCCAGCTTGTCGCCGATCGGCCGCGCGGTCTTGATCTGGCTCCACATGCTTGGGGAGATCTCCAGCAGCGCGGCAAAGTTCTGCTCGAGCCCCTTGGGCGCCTCGCCCGCGGCGATCCGCTCCTGCAGGAATGTCTGGTACAGGGCGACGGTGTTCAACCTCCGCAGGATGGTGATGTTGGACACGTGTGGAAAATCTGCGACAGAAAAAAGAATCGATTGTCGCGGCTGTTGACGCCTGAGTAAAGACTATTTACAGTCTCTCCACTGCCTTGAAAAAGCAGTCCATTTTTTCAACCAGCCGAAAGGAACCCCGCGTGACAAACCGCCCCGCCCTCAAGAACTGCCTAAGCCATCCAATGGCTCAAGTCGGTTTTGCGCGCGGCATTTCGCGACGGCATCCGGGACCGGAAGACGCATAGGCGTCCTTTCGATCGCTCTTTCGAGAGGCCCGGATTCCGCAAGGATCCGGGCCTTTTTGTTTGTCGCCTGATGTTTGATTATTTTTCTTGGAAACCACTTCGGGTGTGCCCAGGCAACACCGCCAGACGTCGCCGCGGGAACGGCATGGCGGGATGTGCACGGGGTCGCCCCCCATGTGCAGCGAGAGCACCTGGCTGGCCCCTGGCCCGCCACTCGCGTTCTGGACACAGCCGAAATGGAAACCACCATCGTCATCCACTCCAGGGAGCAGCCATGCGCATGCAGAAGTCAGCCATTCCCCTGGCCAGGCCACGCCGGGGCGTGGTACCGGCCCTTGTCCGAAGCGTTCTTCGCGCGCTCGTCCGGATCCGCCGCGCCGGCCCGCGCCGACGCACCGATCTCGACCGGCTCGAGCTCGACCAGCGCGTCCGCGAAGTCGGCGAGTGGTAAGTCCCGGCAGTACATGTGGTGGTTGTAGCGCTGCGGCCTGGGCTGTCAGGACGCCCGCCGGAATTCGCCCGGCGACTGCCCGCTCCAGGTGCGGAAAGCGCGCATGAAGCTCTTTTCGTTGCGAAAACCCGCCGCCACCGCCACCTGCTTGACCGGGGTGGCGGTGCGATGGAGCAATTCCTTCGCGCGATCGAAGCGCACCTCGTCCTTCAGCTGCTGCAAGCCGGCGCCCTGCTCCTTCAACTGCCGGTGCAGCGTGCGCGCCGACACGTTCAGCAGCGCCGCCAGCCCCTCGGCGTTGTGCACCTGCCCCGGATCGGCGGCCAGCGCCTGCCGCACCTGTTCCACCAGCAGCCGGTCGCGGCGGTATTGCAACACCGTGAGCGGCAAGGCGCGCTGCAGCATCTGGCGCAGCGCCTTCTCGTCGCGCCGCAGCGGCAGGGCCAGATAGCCGGCATCGAAGCGGATCTCGGCCTGCCCGGCGTCGAAGCTCAGCAACCCGGGAAACATGAAGGCGTAAGCGTCGGCGTGCGGCGGCTGCACAAAGGGAAAGCGCGCGCCCTGAAGCGCGATCCTCGAATCGATGAACCAGCAGGCCAGGCCGTGGATGTTGCGCAGCACGTGGACCAGGGCGAACTCGCGGGCGGCGCCCAGGTCGCGCCTTTCCTCGACCACGATGGCCGCGGTGGCCCCCGAGACGGTGACGCGCAAGGCGATGTCGTCCGCGATCAGCGCGTGGTGCCGGCACCAGCGTTTGAGCGCGACGCCGAGGTCCGGCGAACTCAGCGAAGCGCGGGCCAGCATGCCGTAGCTGCCCCACGGCAGCTTGCGGGCGTACGCGCCCAGGCCTTCGTCGTCCAGTTCCTGCATCGCGGCGCCGGACAGCACTTCCATCTGGCGGGCCGTGATCCGGCCGTCTGCCTTTTGGAGCTGGGTTGGCGTGATCTGTGCCAGCTTCAGCGGGCCGGCCGGGCTCTGGCCGTGCCGGCCGTAGGCAGCCGCGATTGCGCGGGCGAAGGCCATCGGGGTGGCGGCTTTGGGAGTCTGGGGAAACGGGCGTGGCACGGGCCGGCAGTTTGCGCCAGAGTGGCACGATTTGCAACCTGGCTGGCACGCCGCCGCACGCCGGTTCTCCTATGCTGGACGGCTGGGGGCTTACGATGCCCAACCCGGAGACAGAGGAACACATGTCGGTACTGGAAACCCAACTCAACGCCCGGTCGGTCGACTTCCAGGCCAACGCGCAGGCCATGCGGGCGCTGGTCGACGACCTGCAGGTGCAACTGGCCCATGCCGCGGCCGGCGGCGGCGAGACGTCGCGGACCCGCCACGTCAAACGCGGCAAGCTGCTGCCGCGCGACCGGGTGCAGATGCTGCTCGATCCGGGCACGCCGTTCCTGGAACTGGCGCCGCTGGCGGCCCACGCGATGTACAAGGGCGACGCGCCGAGCGCCGGCCTGATCGCCGGTATCGGGCGGGTGAGCGGCGTCGACTGCCTGATCGTCTGCAACGACGCGACCGTCAAGGGCGGCACCTACTACCCGATGACGGTCAAGAAGCACTTGCGCGCGCAGGAGGTGGCGATGCAGAACAACCTGCCCTGCATCTACCTGGTGGACTCCGGTGGCGCCAACCTGCCGAACCAGGACGACGTGTTCCCGGATCGCGACCATTTCGGTCGCATTTTCTACAACCAGGCCAACATGAGTGCGCAGGGCATCGCCCAGATTGCCGTGGTGATGGGCTCGTGCACGGCCGGCGGCGCGTATGTGCCGGCGATGAGCGATGAAACCATCATCGTCAAGAACCAGGGCACGATTTTCCTGGGCGGCCCGCCGCTGGTGAAGGCGGCCATCGGCGAGATCGTGTCGGCCGAAGACCTCGGCGGCGGCGACATCCACACCCGCCTGTCGGGTGTGGCGGATCACCTGGCGCAGAACGATGCCCACGCGCTGGCGCTGGCGCGCCAGGCCGTGGCCAGCCTGAACCGGCCCAAGATCGTGAAACAGCTGCTGCGCGAGCCGCACCCGCCGAAGTTCGACCCGCAGGAGTTGCATGGCGTGGTGCCGACCGACGTGCGCAAGCCGTACGACGTGCGCGAGATCATCGCCCGCATCGTCGACGGCAGCGAGTTCCACGAGTTCAAACAGCGCTACGGCGCGACGCTGGTGTGCGGCTTCGCCCACCTGGAGGGCATGCCGGTCGGCATCGTCGCCAACAACGGCATCCTGTTTTCCGAGAGCGCGCAAAAGGGCGCTCACTTCATCGAGCTGTGCTGCCAGCGCAAGGTGCCGCTGATCTTCCTGCAGAACATCACCGGCTTCATGGTCGGGCGCAAGTACGAGAGCGAGGGCATCGCCCGTCACGGCGCCAAGCTGGTGACGGCGGTGGCCACGGCCAATGTGCCCAAGTTCACCGTGATCATCGGCGGCAGCTACGGCGCCGGCAACTACGGCATGTGCGGCCGCGCCTATTCGCCCCGCTTCCTCTGGATGTGGCCCAACGCGCGAATCTGCGTGATGGGCGGCGAGCAGGCAGCCGGCGTGCTGGCGACCGTGAAGCGCGACGGCATCGAAGCCAAGGGCGGCCATTGGAGCGCCGAGGAAGAGGCGGCCTTCAAGCAGCCCATCCTGGACCAGTTCGGCCACCAGTCGCATCCCTATTATTCCAGCGCCCGGATCTGGGACGACGGCGTGATCGACCCCGCCGACACCCGCCGGGTGCTGGCACTGGGCCTTTCCGCATCGATGAACGCGCCGATCCCCGAGCCGAAGTTCGGCGTGTTCCGGATGTAGACAAGGTCACCGATGTCCAACACTTCCATCTACGACAGCCCGGACCACGAGCTGCTGCGCGACCAGGTCGCGAAATTCATCGCCCGCGAGGTCGAGCCGCACGGCGCGGCCTGGGAAGAAGCCGGTTGCGTGCCACGCGACGTGCTGCGCCGCATGGGCCAGGCCGGCCTGTTCGGCCTGATGTACGAGGAGCAGTACGGCGGCGCGCAGGCGGACGCGATGACCAATCTGGTCTTCGCCGAGGCGCTGTCGCAGTCCACCTTCGCCGGTTTCATCATCACCGTGCTGGTCCACACCGACATGGCCAGCCCGCACCTGCACCACGCCGGCAGCGCCGCGCAGAAGGACAAGTACCTCAAGCGCGTGATCGCAGGCGAGCTGATCACGGCCGTCGGCATCACCGAGCCGGGCGCGGGGTCCGACGTGGCCGGGATCCGCACAAGCGCCAGACGCGACGGCGATGAATGGGTGCTGAACGGCACCAAGATATTCATCACCAACGGTGTCCACGCCAACCTGTACTTCATCGCCGCCAAGACCGGCGCCGGCAAGCGCGACATGTCGATTTTCATCGTCGAGAAGGGCACTCCGGGCTTCACGGTCGGCCGGGCGCTGAAGAAGACCGGCTGGCTGTCGTCGGACACCGCGGAACTGGTGCTGGACAACGTGCGCATCCCCGCCGGCAACCTGTTGGGCGAGGAGGGCAAAGGCTTCTACTCGGTGATGAAGAACTTCCAGACCGAGCGGATCGCGCTCGCTGCGATGGCTGTCGGCCATTGCCAGCAGGCGCTCAGGCTGACGCTGGATTACGTGCGCCAGCGCCAGGCCTTCGGCGGCCCGCTGTGGGACAACCAGACCATCCGCCAGCGGCTGTCGATGGCCGATGCCAAGACCCGCGCGGCGCGCCAGTTCATGTACCACTGCGCCTGGCGCGTGACGCAGGGCCACGACATCGTGCAGGACGTGTCGATGCTCAAGGCCTTGACCGGCGAGCTGGTCAACGAGGTGGTGCAGACCTGCCAGCAGTTCCACGGCGGCATGGGCTACATGCGCGAGACGGCGATCGAGCGGCTCTGGCGCGACGCCCGCGTGCTGGCGATCGGTGGCGGGGCCACCGAGGTGATGCTGGAAGAAGTGGCGAAACGGTATTGAATCAACAAGATGCAGGAGTGATCATGGTGCGGGCGATTCGATTGTTGTTGGTGTTGCTGGCGGGCGTCGTCCTGGCGGGCTGCGCTTCCGTGTCGGGCGGGAACGTGCAGAAGATGTACGTGCAGGCGCAGTCCCAGAACGGCGCCGCCGTGAGCGGCGCCGATTGCACGCTGACCAACGACAAGGGCAGCTGGCGCCTGACGGCGCCGGGGGACACGTCGATCGTCCGCTCGAACAAGCGGATGGAGGTCAAGTGCGACAAGAGCCCGCTGCCGCCAGGGGTGGTGTCGGTCGAGTCGGCAACACGCGGCGCGATGTACGGCAACATCATCCTCGGCGGCGTGGTCGGCGCCGTGATTGACCATAACTCGGGTGCGGCGTACGAATATCCGGAGATGATCAAGGTGATCATGGGCCGCATGGTCTCGATGGATGTTCCCAAGCAGCCCGTCTCCGGCACGCGCGACCCGAACATTCCAAAGGACACGCGAGCCGCAAGCGCCCGGCCGACGCCCACCCAGCCGCCGGGCCAGGCCATCGCCGCCGCGGATCCCGTTCCATCGGCAGCCGCCGGCATTGCGCCGATCGCGCCGATCGCCACCGGTTATGCGCGCATCGACGACATCGACGCTGTCCCCTACCTCGGCGACAAGGGGCGCGAGGGGTACCGGCTGTGGATCAAGCGGCCGACGCCGAAGGCCTTCGCGGTCAGCACCGATGGAAGCTGGTTCGGCGCCTGGGGCCTGAGGCCGGCCGACCCGGCGCATCCGACCGATCCGTCCGAACGCGCCATGCTGCTGTGCCAGCAGCGCACCAAGGGAATTTGCATGTTGTATGCGGTCAACGGCTCGGTGGTCTGGGCCAAACCCACGCCGGTGGCCGCGAGCCCGGCGGCACGCGGACACTCGCACACCGTGCCGCCCGCATCGGGTTATGCGGCCATCGACAACGTCGACGCGGTGCCGGCTCGCGCCGAGGGCAAGGCGCGCTACAGCCAGTACCTGGCCATGCCGTCGCCCAAGGCATTCGTCGTCTATGAAACCGGCGGCTGGCAGCCGGCTGTGGCGGCGCGCGACCGAATCCATCCCGACCGAGACCAACGACCATGAATCATCTCCAGCTCCAGTTCGACCACGGCGTGGCCACGGTTACGCTCAACCGCCCCGAGGT
>JACMQP010000269.1 GCA_014376915.1 Ramlibacter sp. | reverse complement strand
TGCCCTGCACACTGGCATCGAGCGGCATCGGGCCGGTGGCCCCGAGCGTGGCGCGGCCCTGGTAACGGCCGGAGCCGACGGTCAGCCCGCTGACCCGCAGCAGGTGGTGCCGGCCGCCGAACACGTAGTCGCCGGCCAGTCCGCTGGCCTCCAGCACGGTGGCACCGTCCCAGCGCAGGCGGCCGATCGCGACCTCGTCGAGCGTGAGCCGCAGGCCGGGATCGAGTGCGAGCGGCGGCGGGCGCGGACCGGCGGGCGCCGGCCGGCGGTCCGTCACCATCAGGCTGGCCGCGCTGAACTGGCGCAGGTGCAGTTCGCCTGCCAGCAACGACAGTGGATTCCACTCGAGCCGGACGTCGCCGGCCTCGGCCCGCAGCCCGCCCTGCTCCCACACCAGCCGCTGGATCCGCAGCCCCGAGCGCAACGAGCCGGTGACGCCTTCGGTCGCGATCGGCTGCCAGCGTGCCACCCGCTGGAGCGCCCAGGCCAGCGAGCCGTCGGTGCCGGTCCACCACCAGAGCCCCGCGGAGAGCAGCGCCGTCAGTCCGAGCAGGACCAGCAGCAGGACCGCGGCCGCCCTGGTGGCACGAGCCAGCAGCCGGCTCAAAACTGGAACCCCACGGAGAAATGCAGCCGGAACTTGCGCGGCTTGACACCGTAAGCAACGGCAGCAACCACCGGGCCGATCGGGCTGCGCCAGCGCACGCCGGTGCCGATGCCAACCACCGCCCGCAGCTCGCTCACCTTGTTGGCCACGGCGCCGCTGTCCATGAACAGCAGGCTGTCGAAATCGCTGTCGACGCCGCCGCGGCGGATCGGCAGCTGCCACTCGACGCTACCCACCGCCAGGTAGCGGCCCGGACCGACCTCGCCGTCGGGCAGCGCGACGCCGATCTCGCGGAAACCGTAGCCGCGCACCGTGGTGTCGCCGCCGGTGCGGAACAGCTGGGTCGCCGGCAACTGGGTCGACGCGCGCGCCAGCACCGCGCCGGCTTCGGCCCGCAGCTGCAACCGGCCGCGGCTGAGCGGCCGCAGTCCAAGCCAGCGCACCACCGCGCGCTGGAACGGGCTGCGCTCGCCGCCGAGAGTGACGCCGGTCCCCAGCTCAATGCCCAGGCCGTAGCCGCTGCTGGGCGTGGGCAGGGTGTCGAAGTAGCGGCCGGTCCAGACATAGTTGACGCTCAGCGCCGAGCCGGCGCCGGACTCGGCAGCGCTCAGCGGCAGGCCGGAGCTGCTGCGCACGCTGGCGCCGTCGTACTGCACATAGACGTTGCGGTCGATGCGGTCCTCCGAACGGAAGCGGCCCACGCGCAGCCGCCGGCCCTGCGTGACCAGGTCGCCGTCTTCCAGCCGCTCGGCCCGGCCCAGCACGCTCCAGCGCCAGCCATCCTGGTCGGGGATGCCGGTCAACTCGCTCTGCGCGAACGGCGCCTTGCGGTCCAGCTGCAGCGAGGTGTGGGCCCGCCAGCCGATCGCCGGCAACCGGTTGTGCGTGTGCTCGACCGACAGGCGCGCGCCGCTGTCGGTCGTCAGGCCGACACCGAGCACCAGTTTCTGCAACTTGGCCTCTCGCACCGTCACCTGCACCGGCGCGGCTGCCGGGTCGCTGTCCGGATCCACCAGGATGAAAGCCGAGTCGTAGTAACCGCTGCCGGTCAACCGCAACTGGGCCTGCACCACCTGGTCGCGGTCGTATTCGCTGCCGGCCGGCAACCGCGCCAGGCGCGACACCAGCCGCGCGTCGTAGCGGTCGATGCCCTGGACCTGCATCTCCCCCAACCGGTACACCGGCCCGGAGTTCAGCTTCAGGCCGAGGCTGGCCCGGTTGGCAGGCGCATCGATGTCGGCCAGGCTGTCGCTGATGCGGCCCGCCAGGAAGCGCCTGGCACCGAGCCGGCGCAGCGCCTGCGACTTGGCGTCATCCCAGGCGGTCTGGCTGAAACCCTGGCCGGATGGCAGGCCCCAGCCGCTGCGGATCGCTTCGCGCTGCGACACGATGGCCGGATCGGTCGCGTCGGCGATCGCGCCTTCGAAGGCGATGTCCACCTCGCGCACCACGGTCCGTTCCCCGGTCTCCACGGTCACCACCAGTTGCGGACGGGTGCCGGCTTCGCGGGTGATGCGCACGATCGGGCTGAAGTAGCCAAGCGTGCCGAGCAGTTCGCGGACATTGCGCTCGGCCAGTGTCACCAGGCGAGCAAGTTCGGCTTCGTCCAGGTCTGGAACCTCACGGTAGCGGCGCAGGTCGAGGTGGCGTTCCAGCAGGTCTTTCGCGGCCGCCGGAGCGCGGATCTCGACGTCGAACGAGGCGCCGTTGTCCGGGGCAGCGGCAGCGGGCGGCGCTGCTGACGCAGGCTGGGCCGACGCTGCCGCGGGCAGCAGCAGCGCGAAGACAGCCAGTGCCGGCAAGAGTCGGAATCGGTTCGGAACGGGCATGGTGGGCGGGACCCGCTGCTGGCGGGTGCGGAATCATCGGCTAGTTCTGCAGCAAAGCGCGTAGGCGCAGGCCGATACTGCAGATAATGGCGTCATGCGACTTCTCCACACCATGCTGCGCGTCGGCGACCTGCAACGCTCGATCGACTTCTACACCCGGGTCCTCGGCATGAAGCTGCTGCGCACCACCGAACGGCCCGAGCAGAAATACTCGCTGGCCTTCGTCGGTTACGGCAGCAACCCCGAGCACGCCGAAATCGA
>JACMQP010000268.1 GCA_014376915.1 Ramlibacter sp. | reverse complement strand
CGGTGCGTCGGGCGACCACGCATTGGTGCCGGCAGGGTGATGTTCCTGCAGCGTCGGATCGTCATCGCCCGGCTGGCGCAGCGTTCCGGCCTGGCGCAGCGCATTGCGCTCGAACCCGCCCGGCACCGACTCCCAGCCCCGGGCCGAGATGGCGGCGCAGCGCGTGCAGGGCGATGGCAAGGTCGCTGAGCTTGCCAGGCGAACGAGGTCGCCAGCAGTCAGCCGGGGAGGGGATGCAACGGGCATGGCCCCATTGTCGGCGACGGGCGGGGAAGCCATTTAAGATCGCCTGTTCCCCCGCCAACCCCGGAGTGATTGATGCGTTTGAAGAGTCCCGTGAGCGCGCGAACCAGCCTTGCCATCGCCGCCGCTGCGGCGCTGTCCGGTTCCCCGGCTGTGCATGCGCAGTCCCAGGAAAGCGGCGCACTGGCGCCGGTGCTGGTGGAGGGCTCGCGCAGCAGCCTGCTGGAGAGCGCGGAGACCGCCAATACCGGCGTCGTGACGCGCAAGCAGCTCGAAGCGCGCACCGTGTACCGCCCCGGCGAAGTGCTTGAGGCGACGCCGGGCCTGGTCGTCAGCCAGCACAGCGGCGAAGGCAAGGCCAACCAGTTCTACCTGCGCGGCTTCAACCTGGACCACGGCACCGACTTGCGGACGACCATCGACGGCATGGTGGTCAACCAGCGCAGCCATTCCCACGGACAGGGCTGGACCGACCTCAATTTCATGATTCCCGAACTGGTCGACCTGCTGGAATACCGCAAGGGGCCGTTCTACGCGGCCGAGGGTGACTTCGCCGCGGCCGGGGCTGTCCATGTGTCGTACGTCGACAAGCTAAGCCAGGGCATCGCCAGCCTGGGCGTCGGCAGCAACGGCTTCGTGCGCAGCTTCGTCGCCGATTCGCCCAAGGCCGGCAACGGCAATCTGCTGTACGCGCTGGAGCTGTTCCACAACGACGGCCCGTTCGTCGTCCCGGCCAACTACCGAAAGGCCAACGGCGTGCTGCGCTACAGCGAAGGGACGCGGGCCGACGGGTTCAATCTGACGGCGATGGCCTACCGCGCCAGGTGGCACGCGACCGACCAGATCCCGCAGCGCGCTCTGGCCGACGGGACGCTGGCGAGCCGCTTCGATGCGATCGACCAGACCGACGGCGGCGAGGCCGAACGCTACAGCCTGTCCGGCGCATGGGCCCGCAGCCAGGGCACCAGTTCCAGCAAGGTCAACGCCTACTTCGTGCGCAACACCCTGAAGCTGTTTTCCAACTTCACCTATTTCATGGACGACCCGGTCAACGGCGACCAGTTCGCGCAGCCCGATGCGCGCGTCACCGCCGGGCTCGATGCCAGCCATACCTGGGACACGCCGTGGTTGGGCAAGGAGTCGGAGAGCACCGTCGGCCTGCAGTTCCAGCACGACAACATCTTCAATGCGCTGCAGCGCAGCGTGGCCCGGCAGACGCTGTCCACCACGCGGCAGGACCACATCCTGGAAAGCAGCATCGGCATCTATCTGCAGAACACCACCCGCTGGAGTCCGAAATTCCGCACCGTCGCCGGCGCCCGCGCCGACGTCTTCCGCTTCGACGTGCGCAGCGACCTCGCGGCCAATTCGGGCCGCAACAGCGGCAGCCGGGTCAGCCCCAAGCTCAACCTGATCTTCGGTCCGTGGGCCAAGACAGAGTTGTATGCCAGCGCCGGCACGGGCTTCCACAGCAACGACGCGCGTGGCACCACCGTCACCGTCCAGCCCGGCACCGGCGTGCCGGTCGACAAGGTCACGCCATTAGTGGGATCGCGCGGCCTCGAGCTGGGGCTGCGCAGCGAATTCGTGCCGGGCCTGCAATCGACGCTGTCGGTGTACCGGCTCGATGTCGGCTCGGAACTGGTGTTCGTGGGCGACGCCGGCACCACCGAGGCGGGCCGTGCCAGCCGCCGGGTCGGCTTCGAGTTCTCGAACTATTGGCGCGCCAGCAAGTGGCTGACCGTGGACGCCGACGTTGCCTTCGCGAGGGCCCGCTTCCGGAGTGCGGACCCGGTCGGCGACCGTATCCCGGGCGCGGTCGAGGGCGTGGCCTCGGTCGCCTTCGCGGTCGACAACCTGGGGCCGTATTTCGGCGCCCTGCAACTGCGCTACTTCGGGCCGCGGCCACTGGTCGAGGACAACAGCGTGCGGTCCGGCAGCACGCTCACCTGGAACGGACGCATCGGTTACAAGGTCAGCGCCAACACCAGGATCGAGCTGGAGGGCTACAACCTCACCAATCGCAAGAGCTCCGCGATCGACTACTACTACGAGTCCAGGTTGCGCGGCGAGCCGGCCCCGGTGGCCGACATCCATTTCCACCCGACCGAGTCGCGCTCGTTCCGGCTCAGCCTGTCGCATCGCTTCTGAGCGATCAGATCTGGACCCGGGTTCCGAGTTCGATCACGCAGTTGTTCGGCAGGCGCAGGAAGCCGGCGATGCTGCTGGCGTTGCGTGACATGAAGGCGAACAGGCCTTCGCGCCAGTCGGCCATGCCCGCGCCCCGGGTCGGTACCACCGTCTCGCGGCTGAGGAAGTACGAGGTCTCGAACAGGTTGATCGGCAGCTCCGGCGACTTGCATTGCTCCAGCGCCTGCGGGATGTCGGGCGTGTCCATGAACCCGTAGTTGACCTTCACCTGCCAGAAGCCGGCGGCAAGCGGTTCGACATTCACCCGCTCTTCGACGGCGATCCAGGGCACGTCGTGGAACACCACCGTCAGGATCAGGTTGCGCTCGTGCAGCACCTGGTTGTGCTTGAGGTTGTGCATCAGCGCCTGCGGCACGGTGCCGAGGTTGGCGACGGCGAAGACGGCGGTCCGGCTCACGCGGTGGACGCCCTCGG
>JACMQP010000267.1 GCA_014376915.1 Ramlibacter sp. | reverse complement strand
TGATCGTGATCGTGACCGCAGCAATCTGACATCGATAACCCGTTGCCCACCAGGACATGCCATGATTGGAAAGCTTAAAGTTACTTCAAGGTCAAGCAATGTCCACGTCAAAGCCAGGCTGTCGTATCGGTGAAGCTGCTGCCCAGGCAGGCGTGAGCGCCGCGAACATCCGCTACTACGAAAAAGCCGGCCTGCTGAGCCTGAAGGCCCGGGAGGACAACAGCTACCGGGTCTACACGCAGCAGGATATTCACCAACTGCGCTTCATCCGGCTTTGCCGGGCAATGGACATGTCGCTCGATGAAGTCCGGACGCTGCTGGGGCTGGACTTGCGAAACAAGGCTGACTGCGCCGCGGCGACCGTCGCGCTCGACACGCATATCGGGCACGTCCGCGACCGCCTGGTGGAGCTCCAGGGGCTGCTTGCGAATCTGACGGACCTGCGCGGCCGCTGCGATGGAGGCGGCTCCAAGTGCAGGATCATCGAGGCGCTTCATGCAAAAGCGGATGCACTGCCCAGGGCAGCGCCCCGTTCAAGGGTTCACCGCCATGTCTGAAGTTCACCGCCGCGCTAAGTCGATTTTCTCAGACGCAATGCATTGGAGATGACCGAAAACGAACTCAGGCTCATGGCCAGCGCGGCGATCATCGGCGACAACAGCCAACCTGTGAACGGGAACAGCACCCCGGCAGCCAGGGGCACGCCCAGCGAGTTGTAGACAAACGCGAAGGCCAGGTTCTGTTTCATGTTGGCGATGGTGTCGTTCGAGATCGTCCGCGCCAGCGCGATGCCCCGCAGGTCGCCCTTGACCAGCGTCACCTGCGCGCTGTTCATCGCCACGTCGGTCCCCGTGCCCATTGCCACGCCCACGTCGGCCTTGGCCAGGGCGGGCGCGTCGTTGATGCCGTCGCCGGCCATGGCCACGATACGGCCCTCGCGTTGCAGCTTGTCCACCAGCGCCAGCTTGTCGGCGGGCTTCACTTCGCCATGCACTTCGTCGATGCCCAGCCTGGCGGCCACCGCCCTGGCGGTCGTCAGGCCATCGCCCGTGGCCATGATCACACGCAGGCCGGATGCCTTCAACGCCAACAGCGCCTCCGCCGTGCTGGCCTTGATCGGGTCGGAGACGGCCAGCAGGCCCGCTGGCACGCCATCGACAGCGAGGAACATCACGCTCGCCCCTTCGGCACGCAGCGCTTCGGCCTGCGCCGTCAGGCTGTCGACCGCCACGCCCAGCTGGCTCATGAGCGCGGTGTTGCCCAGCGCCAGCTGCTTGCCGCCGGCGCTGCCGCGCACACCGATGCCGCTGCCGGATTCGAAGCCTTCCGCCTTGTCCAGTACCAGCCCGCGCTCGCGAGCAGCCTTGACGATGGCGTCCGCCAGCGGATGCTCGCTGCCCTGATCGAGACTGGCGGCGAGGCGCAAGACCTCGTCCTCGGTGAACCCCGCAGCAGCAACCGCGCGATCGAAGCGCGGCTTGCCTTCGGTCAGCGTCCCGGTCTTGTCCACGATCAGCGTGTCCACCTTGCGGAAGTTCTCGATCGCCGCCGCGTCGCGGAACAGCACGCCTTGCGACGCAGCTTTTCCGGTGGCCACCATGATCGACATCGGCGTCGCCAGGCCCAGCGCGCACGGACAGGCAATGATCAGGACGGCAACGGCGTTGATCAGACCGTAGACCCAGCTCGGCTGCGGCCCCAGAAATCCCCACAGGAAAAACGTCAGCAGCGCGATCCCGACCACGGTGACCACGAAGTAGCCCGCCACCACGTCGGCCATTCGCTGCATCGGCGCTTTCGAGCGCTGCGCCTGCAGCACCATCTGCACGATGCTGGCCAGCACGGTCTGCGAGCCGACCCGTTCCGAGCGCATCACCAGCGCGCCACTGGTGTTCAGGGTGGCGCCGATCAAACTGTCGCCGGCACGTTTGGTGACTGGCATCGGCTCGCCGGTGAGCATCGACTCGTCCACGGCGCTGCTGCCTTCAACCACAGCGCCATCCACCGGCACTTTTTCGCCCGGTCGAACCCGCAGCATGTCGCCGACGTGCACGTGGGTCAGCGGCACGTCTTCCTCGGTGCCATCTGCGTTGATCCTGCGGGCCGTCTTCGGCGCCAGCCCGAGCAGCGACCTGATGGCCGCCGAGGTCTGCGAGCGGGCCTTGAGTTCGAGGATCTGTCCCAGCAGGGTCAGCGAAATGATCACCGCGGCGGCCTCGAAGTACACCGACACGCGGCCCATCGCGACGAAGGATGCGGGAAACGCCCCCGGCGCCACCGTCGCCACCACGCTGTAGACGAAGGCAGCGGACGTGCCCAGTCCGATCAGCGTCCACATGTTCGGGCTGCGGTGAATGACCGACTTCACGCCGCGCTCGAAGAACGGCCAGCCCGCCCACAGCACGACGGGCAAGGCCAGCACCAGCTCGATCCAGCTCTGGGTGGCCATCTCGAACCACCGCAGGCGGTGTCCTGCCATCGCCAGGAAGGTGACGATGACGGTGAGCGGCAGCGTCCAGAAGAACCGGCGGCGGAAGTCCACCAGTTCCGGGCTGTCGGCGTCGTCCAGGCTCGGCAGCTCGGGTTCCAGCGCCATGCCGCATTTGGGACAGGCGCCGGGGTGGTCCTGCCGTATCTCGGGGTGCATGGGGCAGGTGTAGATCGTGCCGGCGGCAGCAGGCGCGGGTTCCGCCGCAAGTGGCGTGACGGGCGCGGACGCCGGTTGCAGGTATCTGCGGGGATCCGCGGCGAACTTGCCCTTGCAACCGGCACTGCAGAAATACACCGGCTTGCCTTCATG
>JACMQP010000266.1 GCA_014376915.1 Ramlibacter sp. | reverse complement strand
GCTGGCCACCCAGGGCTACGTCAGCCGCGACGCCCAAGGCCAGCCGATCCGCATGGTCGGTGCCGCCAGCGACGTGACCGAGCGGGTGGGACTGCTGGCCGCCGAACGCAGTGCCCGCCAGGCGGCCGAAGCGGCCCGACACCGGCTGGAATTGCTGGCGCGCGCCGGCGCCGTCCTGTCGGGCTCGCTGGATCCGCAAGACACATTGCGAGCCATCGCGCGAACCCTGGTGCCCGACATCGCCGACTGGTGCCGTATCGACCTGCTGGACGAGGACGGCGTGCTGCGCCGCCGGCTGGCCTTCCACACCGACCTGGACCTGGCGCAGAAGGCACTGGAGATGGCCCTGCGGATGCAGGCCTCGCCCGAGACCATTGGTTCCATGTCCTGGGTGCTCGAGCACGGCGTGCCGTACTACGGCCACTACGATCGGGGCGAGGCGCTGGCCGACCGGACGCTGCGCGCCTACACCGGGACGTTCGGCATGGGCGCCCACTTCATCATCCCGCTGACGGCGCGCGGCCGCACCATCGGCGCGCTGGCCGTGATCCAGGCGGAGTCGGGCCGCGACCTAAACGACGACGACCGGTCGCTGGTGCAGGAGCTGGGCCAGCGCGCCGCCCTGGCGCTGGACAACTCCCGGCTGTACGCCGAGGCCGAGGCCGCGCGCCGCCAGGCCGAGCTGGCCAACCGCACCAAGGACGAATTCCTGGCGATGCTGGGACACGAACTGCGTAACCCGCTGGCCCCCATCGTGTCGGCGCTGGAGCTGATGCAGCGGGTCGAGCCGCAGGTTCACGCCAGCGAGCGACGGGTGATCGGCCGCCAGGTGACGCACCTGTCGCGCCTGATCGACGACCTGCTGGACATCTCGCGCATCACCCAGGGCAAGATCCAGCTGCGGCGCGAAGCGGTGGACTTGAAGGCGGTGATCGCCAACGCCATCGAGCTGACCCTGCCGGTCTATGAGAAGCACCAGCACCCGGTGGACGTGCAACTGGCCCCGGCCCCGGCCACCGTGCTGGGCGACCCGGTGCGACTCGCGCAGGTGCTCTGCAACCTGCTCATCAATGCGGCCAAGTTCACGCCCCGCGATGGCCGGATCGGCCTGCGGCTCGAAGTGCGCGACGGGATGGCGGAAGTGAGCGTCCAGGACAGCGGCCGCGGCATCGGGCCCGAGCTGCTGCCGCGCGTGTTCGAGCTGTTCGTGCAGGGGCGGCAGGCGATCGATCGTCGCAGCGGCGGCCTGGGCCTGGGCCTGGCGATCGTGAAGTCGCTGGCCGAGCTGCACGGCGGGGAGGTCGGCGCCGCCAGCGCCGGTCCCGACCAGGGCAGCCGCTTTACGCTGCGTCTGCCGGTGGTCGACCGGCAGCCGGCGCAGGAATCGCGACCGGCGCCGCTGGAGCCGCAGGCCGGCGGCAGCCGCATCCTGCTGGTGGACGACAACGCCGACGCCGCCGACAGCCTGGCCGAGCTGCTGCGCATGGTCGGCTACGAGGTGCGCACTGCCGGACACGCGCAGGAGGCGCTGGCCCTGCTCGACGACTTTTTGCCCGAGCTGGGATTGCTCGACATCGGGCTGCCGGACATCGACGGCTATGAACTCGCCGCGCGCCTGCGCGTCGACCCGCGCAGCCAGGCCATGCGGCTGGTTGCGCTGACCGGTTACGGCCGCGACAACGACCGGGTCCGCGCCCTGGCCTCGCAGTTCGACGAACACCTGGTCAAGCCGGTGGCGATCGAACGGCTGCTGCAGGTGGTCGGCGACCTGCTGCCGCCGCCCACCTGAACGACTTCGTCCTCCACTCCGGTCCCGGAAGTAGCGCCATGCCCCATCAACCCGCGTCCGCCGCGCTCCAGCGTTTTCGCGTCATCGACCTGACCCAGGTGCGCGCCGGACCCACTGCCTGCCGCCAGCTCGCCGACTGGGGCGCCGACGTGATCCAGGTGCAGATGCCCGAACACATGCGCGGCGACGACACGCTGGGCGGCCAGGACGGCTCCGATTACCAGTACACCCATCGCAACAAGCGCTCGATCACGCTCAACCTGAAGGAGCCGGAAGCCATCGCTGTGCTCAAGCGCCTGATCGTTGGCGCCGACGTGGTGGTCGAGAACTTCCGTCCCGACGTCAAGACCCGGCTGGGCATCGACTACGACAGCCTGAGCGCGGACCATCCGCGGCTGGTCTACGCCAGCATTTCCGGCTTCGGCCAGACCGGCCCGCTGGCGCAGCGTCCCGGCTTCGACCAGATCGCGCAGGGCATGGGTGGGCTGATGTCGGTCACCGGCCGGCAGGGCGGCGAGCCGATGCGCGTGGGTATCCCGATCGCCGACCTGTGCGCCGGCATCTTCGCGGCGCAGGGCATCCTGGTCGCGTTGCTGGAGCGCGAAGCGTCCGGCAAGGGCCAGTGGCTGCACACGTCGCTGCTGGAATCGATGGTCTACATGATGGATTTCCAGACCTCGCGCTGGCTGATCGACGGCGAAATCGCGACCCAGGCCGGCAACTTCCACCCGACCAGCATCCCGACCGGCGTCTACAAGGCGCGCGACGGCTACCTGAACATCGCCGTATTCGGCTCCAAAATCTGGGAGCGCTTCTGCGACATCCTCGGCGCGCCCGAATGGGTGACCGACGGGCGTTCGCACGACAAGAAGTCGCGCTCGGTGCACCGCGACTGGCTGAATGCCGAGATCAACCAGCGGCTGGCCGAACACGATCGCGCGTACTGGATCGAGCGGCTCAACGCGGGCGGGGTCGCCTGTGGCCTGATCAACAACCTGCGGGAAGTGTTCGAGGAGCCGCAGGTGCAGCACCTGGGCATGGTGAAGGAAGTGGTGTCGCCGCACTGCGGACCGCAGCGCATGGTCGGCCAGCCAGTGCAACTGGAACGCACGCCCAGCACCATCGCCCGCTCGGCGCCGCGGCGCGGCGAGCACACGCGCGAGATTCTCGCCGAACTGGGCGTCGCCGAGGGCGACATGGACCGCATGAAATCAACCGGAGTGTTCTGAAATGGCAGCGCCCCAATACCAATCCCCCACCGAGCGGGTCCAGAGCTGGTTGGACGGCGCGACGCTGCACATCCGCTTCAACAACCCGGCGCGCCACAACGCGCTGTCGGTGGACATGTGGGAGGCGGTGCCGCAGTTGCTGGCACCGGCCGAAGACGACGACCGCGTGCGCCTGGTCGTGTTTTCGGGTGCAGGCGAAAAGGCTTTCGTTTCCGGCGCCGACATCTCGCAGTTCGAGGACATGCGGGCCGCGCGCGAGGCCGTGACCCGCTACGAGGCCATGGCCGAGGCCGCGCTCACGGGCATCGCGAACTTCAGCAAGCCGACGCTGGCCTGCATCCGGGGCTGGTGT
>JACMQP010000265.1 GCA_014376915.1 Ramlibacter sp. | reverse complement strand
GCCTCGTTGTGTTCGCGCACGTAGTCGTAGCTCTTGGTGCTGCCGGGATGGTTGTTGAAGGCGACGCAGGGGCTGATCACGTCGATGAAGGCGGCGCCGCCATGCTGGATTGCGCCCTTGATCAGCGGCACCAGCTGCGCCTTGTTCCCCGAGAAGCCGCGCCCGACGTAGGTGGCGCCCAGCTGCAGCGCCATCGCCACCAGGTCCACCGGGCTGTCGCTGTTGATGACACCCTTTTTGCTCTTGGAGCCCTGGTCCGCGGTGGCCGAGAACTGGCCCTTGGTGAGGCCGTACACGCCGTTGTTCTCCACGATGTAGGCCATGCGCACGCCCCGCCGCATGGCGTGAGCGAACTGGCCAAGGCCGATCGACGCCGAGTCGCCGTCGCCCGACACGCCCAGGTACAGCAGGTCGCGGTTGGCGAGGTTGGCGCCGGTCAGCACCGACGGCATGCGGCCATGCACCGTGTTGAAGCCGTGCGAGGCGCCCAGGAAATAGTCCGGCGTCTTGGAACTGCAGCCGATGCCGGAGAGCTTGGCCACCCGGTGCGGCTGGATGTCCAGCTCCCAGCACGCCTCGATGATGGCGGCCGAGATCGAATCGTGGCCGCAGCCGGCGCACAGCGTCGAGATCTTGCCTTCGTAGTCGCGCCGCGTGTAGCCGACCTTGTTGGTGTGCAGCGACGGATGGTGCAGGCGCGGTTTGGCGAGATAGGTCATGCGGCTTGCTCCGGGATTTTCTTCTGGCCACGCGCTGTTGCCGGGACGTCGACTCCGATGTGGCTGGTGATGGCCTTGGTGATGAAGCGGGCAGTGATCGGCGTGCCGTCGAAATGCAGCACGCGAATCAGCCGCTTGGGATCGATTTCCAGCTCGTTGACCAGCAGGCTGCGCATCTGGGCGTCGCGGTTCTGCTCCACCACGAAGACCTGGTCGTGGTCGGCCAGGAATTGCGCAACGCTGGCCGGAAACGGAAAGGCCCGCAGGCGCAAGGCATCGAGGTGGATGTCGGCGTCGTCCAGGTCGGCCAGCGACTCCTGCATCGCGGGGCTGGTCGAGCCGAAATAGATGACGCCCAGCCTGGTGGGCTGCGCCGCTTTGCGCAGCACCGGCTGCGGCACCAGCGTGGCGGCGGTGGCGAACTTCTTCAGCAGGCGCTCGACGTTATAGATGTAGTCCGGGCCGCGTTCCGAGTAGCGGGCGTAGGGGTCGCGGGTCGTGCCGCGCGTGAAGTAGCTGCCCTTGCTCGGGTGCGTCCCGGGCAGCGTGCGCCAGGGAATGCCGTCACCGTCCACGTCCTTGTAGCGGCCGAAGTCCTTGCCGGCCTCCAGCTCCTCTGCAGTCATCACCTTGCCGCGGTCGTAGTCGCGCCCCTGCTCCCAGGCGAACGGCCGGCACAGCCGCTGGTTCATGCCGATGTCGAGGTCGGTCATCACGAACACCGGCGTCTGCAGCCGGTCGGCGAGGTCGAGCGCCGCGGCCGCGTGGTCGAAGCACTCGTGCGGATCCTCCGGGAACAACAGCACGTGCTTGGTGTCGCCGTGCGAGGCATAGGCGCACGACAGGATGTCGGCCTGCTGGGTGCGGGTCGGCATGCCGGTGGAAGGGCCGCCCCGCTGCACGTTGATGATGGTGACCGGAATTTCGGCGAAGTAAGCCAGGCCGAGAAACTCGGTCATCAGCGACACGCCCGGCCCCGAGGTGGCAGTGAAGGCCCGGGCGCCATTCCAGCCGGCGCCGACCACCATCCCGATCGAAGCGAGCTCGTCTTCCGCCTGCACGATGGCGTAGCGGTGCTGGCCGGTGGCCGGATCGACGCGAAACTTGCTGCAGTACTTGTCGAAGGCCTCTGCGACCGACGACGACGGCGTGATCGGGTACCAGGCGGCGACGGTGGCGCCGCCATAAACGCAGCCCAGCGCCGCCGCACTGTTGCCGTCGACGAAGATCCGGTCGCCCACCCGGTCGGAGGGCCGTACCCTGATGCCAAGTGGATATTGCAGGTGCTCCTTGACGAATTCGCGGCCCAGGTGCAGCGCCTGCACGTTCGACGCGAGCAGCTTTTCCTTGCCCTTGTACTGCTCGCCGAACAGCTGCTCGATCGCGGCCGCCTCCACCTCCAGCAGCACCGACAGCGCGCCGACGTAGACGATGTTCTTGAACAGCTGGCGCTGCCGCGGATCGGTGTAGACGGCGTTGCAGATCTCCGTCAGCGGCATGCCGATCACCTGGATGTCGGGCCGGAACTTCTCCGGCGGCAACGGCCGGGTGCTGTCGTAGAACAGGTAGCCGCCCGGCTCCAGTTCGGCGACGTCGGCGTCCCAGGTCTGCGGGTTCATCGCCACCATCATGTCGATGCCGCCGCGCCGGCCCAGGTGGCCTTCCTCCGTCACGCGCACCTCGTACCAGGTCGGCAGGCCCTGGATGTTGCTCGGGAAGATGTTGCGCGGGCTGACCGGCACGCCCATGCGCAGGATCGCCTTGGCGAACAGCTCGTTGGCCGACGCCGAGCCCGAGCCGTTGACGTTGGCGAACTTGATGACGAAATCGTTGACGGCTTCGATGCGGGTCATGCGATTGCTCCCATTCCGGTCGCCTGCCCCGGGCTGGCCGAAGGGCGGCGAACCGGCCCGGCCGGAGTGACCTTGAGCAGAAACTTCTGCATGTCCCATGCACCCGTCGGGCAGCGCTCGGCGCAGAGGCCGCAGTGCAGGCAGACGTCCTCGTCCTTGACCATCACCCGGCCCGTTTTCAAACCGCCGGAGACGTACAGGTCTTGCGCCATGTTCAGCGCCGGCGCCTTCAGCCGGGTCCGCAGGTCGGCCTCGTCGCCGTTGGCCGTGAAAGTGATGCAGTCCATCGGGCAGATGTCGACGCAAGCGTCGCATTCGATGCACAGCGGCTCGGCAAAGACGGTCTCCACGTCGCAGTTCAGGCAGCGGCCCGCTTCCTTCACCGCGGTGGCGACGTCGAACCCCAGTTCGACCTCCACTTTGATGCTCGCCAGCGCCTTCTCGGCCTTGGCCCATGGCACCTTGTAGCGCGCATCGTTGGC
>JACMQP010000264.1 GCA_014376915.1 Ramlibacter sp. | reverse complement strand
GACCCGTCGAGCATCTCCAAGCGGGTCAAGGTCGACATTCCGATCGTCGGTGACGTCAAGGATGTGCTGACGGAACTGATCGGCATGGTCCGGGAATCGGCGATCGCGCCGGACCCCGCGGCTCTGGCAGCCTGGTGGGAAACGATCGAGACCTGGCGCAAGAAAGACTGCCTGCGCTATGACCGCAACAACACCGAAGTGATCAAGCCGCAGTACGTGGTCGAGACGCTGTGGAACATGACCAAAGACGCCGACGCCTACGTGACGTCGGACGTCGGCCAGCACCAGATGTGGGCGGCGCAGTATTACCGCTTCGACGAGCCGCGCCGCTGGATCAATTCCGGCGGGCTCGGCACGATGGGCGTCGGCATCCCGTATGCGATGGGTATCAAGCTGGCCAAGCCGGAGAGCGAGGTGTTCTGCATCACCGGCGAAGGGTCGGTGCAGATGTGCATCCAGGAGCTGTCGACCTGCCTGCAGTACAACACACCGATCAAGATCGTCTCGCTGAACAATCGTTACCTCGGCATGGTGCGGCAGTGGCAGGAGATCGACTATGAAGGCCGCTACAGCCACAGCTACATGGACGCGCTGCCCAACTTCGTCAAACTGGCCGAGGCTTACGGCCACGTCGGCATGCTGATCGAGAGTCCGCGCGACGTCGAACCAGCGCTGCGCGAGGCGCGCAAGCTCAAGGACCGCACGGTGTTCATGGACTTTCGTACCGACCCCACCGAGAACGTGTTCCCGATGGTCAAGGCCGGCAAGGGCATCACCGAGATGCTGCTCGGAAGCGAAGACCTGTAACGGACGATCAGCCGGTCCGCTGCGCGGACACGGCTGCCTGAATGAATCTATTGGCTGCCAAGCCGTCCGGTTACCGCCGAACGGGGAGGGCACCGAAAAGAGGAATCACCCATGAAACACATCATCGCAGTGCTGCTGGAAAATGAACCCGGCGCCCTTTCCCGTGTCGTCGGCCTGTTCTCGGCCCGCGGCTACAACATCGAATCGCTCACGGTCGCGCCGACGGAAGACCCGTCGCTGTCCCGGATGACCATCCAGACCGCCGGGTCCGATGAGGTGATCGAACAGATCACCAAGCACCTGAACCGGCTGATCGAAGTGGTGAAGGTGGTCGACCTGACCGAAGGTGCCTACACCGAGCGCGAGCTCATGATGGTGAAGGTGCGCGCCGTCGGCAAGGAGCGCGAGGAGATGAAGCGCATGGCCGACATCTTCCGCGGCCGCATCATCGACGTCACCGAGAAGAGCTACACCATCGAGCTGACCGGCGACCAGGTCAAGAACGACGCCTTCCTCGAGGCGATCGACCGCGCCGCCATCCTCGAGACGGTGCGCACCGGCGCCAGCGGCATTGGCCGCGGCGAGCGGGTCTTGCGCGTCTGAAGTTTGACCGATTGCCTTTCCTAACCCCCAACCAATTTCAACAGGAGTGACCATGAAGGTTTATTACGACAAGGACTGCGACCTGAGCCTGATCAAGGGCAAGACCGTCGCCATCATTGGCTACGGCTCGCAGGGCCACGCCCACGCCCAGAACCTCAACGACAGCGGCGTCAAGGTGGTGGTGGGCCTGCGCAAGGGCGGCGCTTCCTGGCCCAAGGTCGAGAAGGCCGGGCTGAAGGTGACCGAGGTGGCCGAAGCGGTGAAGTCGGCCGACGTCGTGATGGTCCTGTTGCCGGACGAGCAGATCGCCGAGGTCTACAAGAAGGACGTCGAGCCCAACATCAAGCCGGGCGCCTCTCTCGTGTTCGCCCACGGCTTCAACGTGCATTACGGCTTCGTCACGCCGCGCGCCGACCTGGACGTGTGGATGGTTGCTCCGAAGGCGCCCGGCCACACCGTGCGCGGCACTTATGCCCAGGGCGGCGGCGTGCCCCACCTGGTCGCGGTGCATCAGGACAAGAGCGGCAAGGCCCGTGACCTGGCCCTGAGCTACGCGATGGCCAACGGCGGCGGCAAGGCCGGCATCATCGAGACCAATTTCCGCGAAGAGACCGAGACCGACCTGTTCGGCGAGCAGGCCGTGCTGTGCGGCGGCACGGTGGAACTGATCAAGGCCGGCTTCGAGACGCTGGTGGAAGCCGGCTACGCGCCGGAGATGGCCTACTTCGAGTGCCTGCATGAGCTCAAGCTGATCGTCGACATGATCTATGAAGGCGGCATCGCCAACATGAACTACTCGATCTCCAATAACGCGGAATACGGTGAATACGTGTCTGGCCCGCGCATCATCACGGACGAAACCAAGAAGGTGATGAAGCAGATCCTGAAGGACATCCAGACCGGCGAATACGCCAAGAACTTCATCCTGGAAAACCGCGCTGGAGCGCCGACGCTACTGTCGCGGCGCCGCCTGATGGCCGAGCACCAGATCGAGACCGTGGGCGAAACGCTGCGCGCGATGATGCCCTGGATCAAGAAGAACAAGCTGGTCGACCAGACGAAGAACTGACCGGGTGGATGACGGAAAGCCGACTTACACTTGCGCCATGCACGACGGCTCCGATTCCCAACCTGGCGATGTTCCCGAAGGAATCGTGTTGCGCAAGCGTCGCAAGGGCATCTACATCCTGCCCAACCTGTTCACGCTGGCGGCCCTGTTTGGCGGCTTCTACGCCGTGGTGATGGCGATGAACGGCCGCTTCGACCTCGCGGCCGCCGGAGTGTTCGTGGCCATGGTGCTGGACAGCCTAGATGGCCGGGTGGCACGCATGACCAACACCCAGAGCGCGTTCGGCGAGCAGATGGATTCGTTGTCCGACATGGTCTCGTTCGGCGCCGCGCCAGCGCTGATCGCCTACGAGTGGGGACTCAAAGGGCTCGGTCGCTGGGGCTGGGTCGCGGCCTTCGTCTACTGCGCCTGCGCGGCCTTGCGGCTGGCGCGTTTCAACGTCAACACCGGCGTGGTCGACAAGCGCTACTTCCAGGGCCTACCGTCCCCGGCGGCCGCGGCTTTGGTGGCCGGTTTCATCTGGGTGATGAACGACTTGGGCGTCAAGGGCTACGAAGTCGCCTGGGTCATGTTCGCGGTCGCCCTGTACGCGGGCCTTACCATGGTCACCAACGTGCCGTTCTACAGCTTCAAGGACGTGCACATGAAAAAGAGCGTGCCGTTTGCCGTCATCGTGCTGATCGCGCTCGGCATCGCGATCATCAACATCCATCCGCCGATCGTGCTGTTCGGCCTGTTCGTGATCTATGGTTTGTCGGGTTATGCCGTGTATGGCTGGCGCAAGGCCAAGGGCCAGCGCACCAGCGTCATCAGCACCTCCACCGACGAGCCGGAAGAAAGCGGCTTGCACCGCTGAGCCCGCACCCGTGCGGGGCCGCGAGACCTGTGATACATTGATGCACATGAACCGAATTTCGCTGGCGCTACTGCTATCCCCCGACGGGCGGAGACGGTAGCGCGCGCGCACACCCGATCAACGGCCCGTTTGCACCTGCAGCGGGCCGTTTTGTTTTGGGGCTGCGGGATTGACTGAAACCCTGAGAGAGACCCACCATGTTGAAGCAACCTGCCAGCAAGTACCGCG
>JACMQP010000263.1 GCA_014376915.1 Ramlibacter sp. | reverse complement strand
CCGAAGAACAGGAACAGCACGCCGACGTGGAACAGGTTGCTGCCCCAGCGCAAGGTGCCGGCGCGCAGCATCTGCGACGAATCGCTCTTCCAGCTGTACTGGTTCTGGTCGAAGCGGATCAGGCTGCCGACCAGGAACACCGTGAAGCAGACGTAGGGATAGACCTGGAACAGGAAACCGTAGACCGCGCTCATGACGCTGCTCCTTGGGCGTACTTGGCCTTGCGGACGATATGAACCGGCTGCGGCTGCCCGGGCCGGGCCTGGCCCTGGGTCGAGCAGCCGTCGAACACCACCGGCTCGGCCCAGCTTTCGTCCAGCGGCGGCTCGGGCGCGGGCTCGACCGCCTCGGCCTTCTCGCCGGCCAGCTCCAGCAGGGCACCCAGCACGCTGGCGTAGGCGCTTTCACGCTTGCGCAGTGCGCCGAAGATACCTTTGAGAATGTGCGCGATCTCGCCCAGGAAAGCCTTGGCCTGCGCGTGCGGCTGCGTCGAGACGAACTCCAGCACCGCCGGCAGGTAGTCGGGCAGTTCGCCCTCGGCCAGCAGCAGGCCGGCCTTTTCGTACGTCTGGCCCAGGTCAATCATGGCCGGGCCGCGATCGCGCGAGTCGCCGTGCACGTGCTCGAACAGGTGCAGCGACGTGGCGCGGCCGCGGTCGAACTGTTCGACGTACGCGGCTTCGCTCTCCAGCGGATCGCCCCGTTCCAGCGCAGTCATCAAGGCGATCAGCTCGCCAGACCGGGCAGCGCCGAGCGCGCGCTCCTCTTTCAGCAGCGCCGCCATCTCTGGCAGGTCACCACGCAGCTGCGCGCCGGGATAACCGAGCAGCGCCGCCAGGATGCGCAGCGTGACGGCGCCGTGGACACGCCTGGGCGCGGAAGTGTTGTTCTGCTGTTTCATGTCAGATCTCCGCCTTGATGGGAATGGTGCGTTTCTTTTCCGTGCCGAACAGGCTGACCTCGGTGTTGCCGTCGGAGCAGCCGTTGCCGAAGGTGAAGCCGCAGCCGCCCTTGACATTGAAAGTGTTCTCGGCGTACTCGCGGTGCGTGGTGGGAATCACGAAGCGGTCCTCGTAGTTGGCGATGGCCATCACGTGGTACATCTCCTCGACCTCGGCCTTCGTGATGCCGACCTGGTCCAGCACCGCCTGGTTGATGCGCTGGTCGACATGCTTCTCGCGCTGGTAGGCGCGCATTGCCAGCATCCGCTCCAAAGCCCGCACCACCGGCTTGGTGTCGCCGGCCGTCAGCAGATTGGCCAGGTACTTGACCGGGATGCGCAGCTGGTTGACGTCGGGAATCTGCCCGTTCTGGCCCAGGTGCCCGGCGTTGGCGGCGGCGCTGATCGGCGAGAGCGGCGGCACGTACCAGACCATCGGCAGCGTCCGGTACTCCGGGTGCAGCGGCAAGGCCACCTTCCACTGAACCGCCATCTTGTAGCAAGGGCTGTTGCGCGCGGCTTCCATCCATTTGTCCGGAATGCCGTCGACGCGGGCCTGCTCGATCACCTTGGGATCGAACGGGTCGAGGAAGATGTCCAGCTGCGCCTGGTACAGGTCGCGGTCATGTTCGACGCTGGCCGCTTCCTGGATCCGGTCCGCGTCGTACAGCAGCACGCCCAGATAGCGGATGCGGCCGACGCAGGTTTCGGAGCACACCGTCGGCTGGCCGGCTTCGATGCGTGGGTAGCAGAAGATGCACTTCTCGGCCTTG
>JACMQP010000029.1 GCA_014376915.1 Ramlibacter sp. | reverse complement strand
TCTGGCGGCAATGCTTCATCGGCGGCGGTTCAGTTCGTTCAGGTCATATCGCGCCGCGCCGTCGGCGATCAGACCCAATGCATCCTCCACATCCGCCAATGACTGCATCCCCACGAGCGCACAGTTCACCTCCGGCGTGGACAGCGCGAAGCGAATCGCCATCTGGGTCAGCCGCCGCAGGTCAATGTCAGGGAATTCCGAAGCCACCAGCCGTTGAAACAGTCCGGAGGTCGAAGTCCGCATGGTCACCACTCCAATGCCCAATTCCTTGGCGAGCGGGATGACGCCGAACGGTCCCCACCGGTAGTCGCAGGCGGCCGTGGCCATAATGTTGTAGCCGATCTGCATCACCGAAAAAAGTCCGCTGCGCAGCAGTCGCTCAACGCCAGGGGAAGGCGTCTCGGCGGTGAACCCAATCAGCCGCGCCAAGCCGGACGCCTTCACCTTTTCGATCCACAGGGGCAAAAAGGAGGCCAGCATCTGCTGCGCCAATTCGTCCGTGATGTTGAGGCCGTGGCACTGCAGCAGGTCTACATGGTCCGTCTTCAGCCGGTCCAGGCTTTGCGCAAACAGCGAATCGAGCTGCTCCGGGGTACTGGCCGGCGTCCACTTGAACTTGGTGGCGAGGAACAATTGACCGCGAAACGGCTCCAGCACCTCGCCGAACAGCCGCTCAGAGCGACCTTCGCCGTAAGTCGGGGCGGTGTCGAAGTAATTGATGCCTTCATGCACCGCCTCCAGCAACGCAGCCTTCGCTTCACGGCGAAAGCTGTCCGAGTCGCGGTCAAGTCCGTCGATGTAGCCCTGGATGCCGACGGCGGAGCCGCCAAAACCCACAGCCGATACACGCCGTCCGGTCCGGCCCAGTTCGCGATAATCCATTCAGCGATCCTCCGTTGCAGCGTCGGCACGCAAGCCGGCATCGATCAGTTCACTCACAAAGCCGCTGTAGCGCATCGTTTCCCGGTGCGGCGATTGCAGATACGCCATGGCCAACCGCTGATGCAACTGCTCGGGCAAGTGCAGCCCGCCGGGAAACAGGTGAATATCCGACGGGACCCTGTGCGGCATCAGGTCGTATTGCGCAATCGCCGCAATGTGGGTGGCCTGCGTTGAGCCGAAGACCAGGTCCTTGGCGTTTTGGTAGAAGAAGCAGTGACGCTGGGCATCGGTTGGGTTGAACCGGTCGACAAACCGCATGGTGTCGGCATAAGACTCGTCGCGCCACAAGGCCACCGGCCATTCGCTGCCCCACAGGATGCGATTCCAGCCCATGCAATCCACCAATGCGCGGGCCCACGGGTCGAGCACGGCTGGCGCAAAAAGTCCCTGCCGCGTGAACGCGACGACGAAGCGCGCATGCTCGAAAAGGCGGGCCATGCCCGCGTCTCGCGTCAGCAGCAACGGATCGCCCGGGCCAGCAAAATGGCCGCCAATGACAAAACTCTTGGGATAACGGTCCAGGAAATCCACCAGCAAAGGCGCATAGGGCGACCAGGGCTCGAAGGCCACGACCAGGGCGAACTTCCCGTGGCGGCCGATGATTTCCAACAGCTCGGGGTCTTCTTGCGCTACGGCGGCCGCGATCCGAATGCCACAGAATCCTGCCTGGGGCTGCGCCTCGATGGAGTGCCTGACCGCCTTGCGGTCTGTCCCCAAAGGCAGGCCCAGGGCCTGAAACCTGGTTGGCGCCAGCGAGACCGCGCGTGCCAGTTCCGTCAGGTCGGGGCAGTACTGTGCGGTGGAAAGAAGCGTGCGCTCAACGTCGTGTCGGTCCATCAGGGCCAGGAAGGCCTCGGCCGAGGTGAACCGCGGCAGGCCGATGTGGCCGTACGCATCGATACGGAGATTCATGTCGTAGGTCAGTCAAGCTTCAGGTTGCTTTTTCTGATGAGCGCGCCCCACTTGGCCTGCTCGCGTCCGACCAGATCAGCAAATTCTTCCGGGGATGAGCCGACGGGCGTCAAGCCCATCTCTCGCATCGTCTTGGCCACATCCGGCTGGCGGACCACCTTGACCATTTCAGTATTCAGCCGGTCGATGACGGCCTTGGGAGTGCCGGCAGGCGCGGCGACGCCGTTCCAGGCAATAGCCTCGTAGCCGGCCAGGCCCGACTCATCGACGGTCGGCATTGTCGATATGAGCTCGCTGCGTTTCAAGCTGGTGACCGCCAGCGCTTTTAGTCTGCCGGCCTTCACGTGGGGCAGCGCCTCGTTGATGTTCGCGAACATCACCTGCGTGCGCCCCGCCAGTGTTTCCATCAGCGCCGGAGCCCCTCCGCGAAAGCCGACGTGAAGCATTTCTACCCCGGCCATGCTCTTGAACAGCTCACCCGCCAGATGGCCCAGGCTGCCGTTGCCAACCGAGGCATAGTTGTACTTCCCCGGGTTGGCCTTTAGCACTTCGACCAGTTCGCGGATGTTGCCGGCCGGCATCGACGGATGGACCACCACCAGGAATGGGTTCGTGTTGATGAGCGTGACCGCTGCCAGGTCCCTCTGCGGGTCGTAAGGCAGTTTGGTCTGCGCATAGGGCAGGATGGACATCGGGGCGATCGCGGCAAGAAGCAGGGTGTAACCGTCTGGCCGGGCCTTGGCGACCGCATCGCTGCCGATAGCGCCGCCGGCGCCGGACTTGTTATCCACGACCAGCGGCTGCCCCAGCGACATTTCCGCGTGAACGGCTACCAACCGGGCGACTTGGTCCGAGCTGCCACCGGGCGCATACGGCACCACGAAGCGGATGGCCTTGTCCGGGTACTGCGCGTTCGCTGCACCTGCCGATACTGCCCATGCGGCCATTGCGGCCAGCACGCAAGTGGTGCAGGAAAGGGCGTGCCGGACTGTCTTGTTCATGATGTCTCCAGGAATCAGAGGGGGGAAATCGAATAGATGGCTTCGGCGCCCGAACAGGTCACCAGCACGCGCTGCCCCGTCTCGTCCATCGCGAGATTGCTGGGAAAGGCGCCATCCGGAAAAGCAGCTCGCGCAACCACTTCAGCTTTGCGGTTAAGCACCCACACCGCATCGGCCCCTGGCAGGCACACCCACAGCAAGCCGTGCTGGTCGATGTGGATGCCGTCGGGCCCGGTCGGTCCGTAAAAACTTGCGAAGCGGCCGACCTTGGTGGGCTGGCAGGTGATGGTCAGTGGTGCTCGCCACACGCTGTTGTCCCGCGTCACCGCCACATAGAGTTCCGAGCCGTCGGCGCTGATCCGCAGCCCGTTGGGGCTGGGCAATCGCTCCAGCACGCAACGCAAGTCGCCCTGGTGCCAGCGATAGACGCGCCCTGACGGGTCGTGAAGGCCGGTTTGCCCTTGGTCGGTAAACCACACGGCGCCGTCGGCGGTCACCTGCAAATCGTTCAACCCCAGGAAACCTTGTGAGACTGCGTGCGTCAGCACTGACTCGGAACGGCCGCTGGCGGGGTCCACGCGCACTAGGCCAAGCCGCGCATCGGCAACCAGTAAACAGCCATCGTCCAACAGTTTCATACCGTTGGGCCACCCGTCGTAAGTGCAGATCTCGGACCACTTGCCGGTAGTGCTCACCCGCAGGATCCGGCCACCCGGGATGTCCACGCAACAGAGATCGCCACCGGGCATCAGCACCGGACCTTCCAGGAACGTTCGCGTGGTCGATCCACGCCGGTTGAGGTGGACCCATTCGCTCGTGACATCGGGCTTGAGGTGAGACGGCAACGTCGCAAAAGGCGTGACCGCCAGTTCGCGAAATCCGGGTGCTATCACCAGCACGGATCAGCCCGCTTTGGCGCCGGAGGTTTTGATCACCTTGCCCCACTTCTCGGTCTCCGCCTTGATGAAGGCGGCGAACCCTTCGGGGCTGGAGCCTGCGGAGTCAAAGTCGTTCTGCGCCATTGCGGCTTTGACCCTGGCGTCATTGAGGATGCCGTTCAACTCGGCGTTGAGCCGACTCACGATGGTCGCCGGGGTCCGGGCCGGTGCTACCACGCCGTACCAGACGCTTGCGTTGTAGCCGGGCAGGCCCGACTCTGCCAGGGTGGGCACGTCCGGTAGGACCTTCAGGCGCTCGGTGCTGGTCACGGCCAGCGCGCGCAGCTTGCCGGCCTTGATCTGCGGCAGCACGCCGGGCGTTGAGGCGAAGCTCAGGTCGATCTGTCCGGAGATCAAGTCATTGGTGGCGGGAGCCGCGCCTTTGTATGGCACCTGGACCATGCGAATGCGTGTCATGTTCTGGAACAGCTCAGTGGCCAGGTGCGCAGCGCTACCGGGTACCGTGCCGTAGTTGAGCTTGCCCGGGTTCTGGCGCGCAAAGGCCAGCAGTTCGGGGAGCGTCCTGAAAGGAGTCAAAGGATTCACAGCCACCACGAACGGTGCGGTGGCGGCGAGGATGACAGGCGAAAAATCCGTGATGGGATCGAAACGAAGATTGCCATAGAGGCTGGCATTGATGGCGAGCGGGCCCGAGGTGCCGAGAAACAGCGTGTAGCCATCCGGCTCGGATCTGGCTGCAGCTTCCGCACCGATGTTGCCCCCGGCGCCCGGTCGGTTGTCGATGATGACGGGCTGGCCAAGGCGCTCGCCCAGCGGCTGGGCCAGAATGCGGGCAAGCAAGTCGGTGGGGCCGCCCGCGGTCAGGGGAACGACCAATTTGAGGGGCCGCGTCGGCCACGCGGCGGCAGGCTGGGCCTGGGCCATGCCTGAAATTGCCGGCAAGCCGGCAATGAGGGAAGCGAGTGCGGCGCGGCGGTTGAGGGCCATGGGATGTTTCCTTGGATGTACGGTTTCGCTCATGCGAACTCAAAAATGACGATTTCGTGGTCTTCCAGCCGCGGCACGATCACTTCGGCCCAGATGCCTTTCCCGGCTTGCTCGCAGTCCAACGTGTGCGCTAGGACCCGCTCGTCTGTCGCGGTGCGCACTTCACGCATGACCTGCCCGGGCGACAGGCGCAGCCGCACACGGATGCCGGGAACCGCGACCAGGTTGCGGCCCGGATGGCGCCAGCCCGTGTTCACGTGCTTGCCCACGGCGAAGTTGATCAGGTGCACCATGCATCGGCCGGGCTGCAGCTGCTGGGTCACATCCACATAGTCGGGCGCCACCACCAGCAAATTCCGGGCATGGCCCAGACCGAGCAGCACGGCGTTGCTGAGCAGCCGCCCCAGGTCGGCAAAACCGTACTTGTAGAACAGCGCGTCCATGCGGTTGGTGAACAGCACCACCTTTCCCGAACCGTGAGAGCCGTAAACGGCCACGGGGATGTCGGTGGCGCTGGTCACGGCGCTGTATTCGGGAATGCTGATGGTGGCGCCCGCGTGCGCCGTCACCGGCTCAATGAGGGTCAGCGGCACGATGTTGCCGGGCCCGGGCGTGAACTCGATCAGGTCTCCGTCGTTCGGCACAACATCGGTATCGCCCAGTCCGTCCACCACTGGGTCGTCGCGCAGCGCAATGTATCCATAGGAAGACTTCAGCTTGCTGCGCTGCGCGCCGTAGGTGCCTCCCAGCATGGTGGCCAAGGGCGCAACGGGGCGCAGGACTCCCAGCTCGTCATATCGGCCCGCTTCGTAGGTGCCGACCACCGTTCCGCCTCTCGCCGCGAAAGCAGTGATGGCGGCCACGGCCGCGTCGGTCAGGCAGGCGGTGTTGGGCAGAACGAGCACCGCATATTGCGCCAGGCGCGCCGCGTCCAGAAACTTGTCGGACAGCACGTCAAAAGGAATATGCGCCTCCAGCAGCGCGCAGTAGTAACCGCGCACCGCGTCGACATAGCGGCCGTAGGGATCGCCGCGACCGTAGCTGTCCTGGGTATAGCGGGAGAACACCACGGCCACCTGCGCACCGGAGCGGGCGTCGCGGAAGTAGTCCTGCCAGCGTGCAAGCCGCTGGTACACCGCCTGCATGGGTGCAATGCCGCGTCGGTCGAAAATTTTCGACCGGCCGCCGTTGATGTGCAGCCAGCTGTTGACGCCATTGGCGAACTGCTGGGCCACCCAGGGCCGGTTTTCGGCCTCGGGTGCCGCGTACATGCGCCACCAGGGGTAGAAATAGCTGACTGTCATCCAGCGCGGCTTGTCCGGCGCGATGCCGGCCAGGTACTTGGC
>JACMQP010000262.1 GCA_014376915.1 Ramlibacter sp. | reverse complement strand
TTTTCGCTTGGAAACGCGTTTTTTCTCCAGTAGCATCCGCAGTGCCAGAGGGAATGCAGGTTCTCGCTGGTGATTAATCAACTTCTAGAAGGAAATAATCATGGCAACTGCGAAAAAAGCTGCGGCAAAAAAACCAGCCGCAAAAAAAGTCCCGGCAAAGAAAGCTGCACCGGCAAAGAAGGTAGCAGCCAAGAAGGCAGCACCGGCGAAGAAGGCGGCTCCGGCCAAGAAGGCAGCTGCGAAGAAGGCAGCACCGGCGAAGAAGGCAGTTGCGAAAAAGGCTCCGGCCAAGAAGCGCACGCCCAACGCCGCGTTCATGAAGGCGCTGACCCCCAGCCCGCAACTGGCCGCTGTGGTGGGTTCCGCTCCGCTGCCGCGCACCGAAGTTGTGAGCAAGCTGTGGGCCTACATCAAGAAGAACAAGCTGCAGGACTCGGTGAACAAGCGCATGGTCAACGCCGACGCCAAGCTGAAGGAAATCTTCGGCAAGGCGCAGGTGTCCATGTTCGAGATGGCCGGCCTGATCGGCAAGCACGTCAAGTAAGCAGCGGCCGCAAGGCTCTGCCAAGGCCGGTGCAAACCGGCCTTTTTTTTCACTTTTTTTCGCACGGCTCACAGGCATCTCGAAAGCATTGCGCGCAAAGTCCCACCGGCAGCGGACGACTGGTCGTTCGCTGCGTCACCGGGCAATCGGAGCGACTGCTGGCGCGGCAGGGCGTCGCCGAGGCGCCGTCGCGCCAGACCGATGCCGGCGCCATGATCTCGGTGGTGCGCGGCGGATCGCCCGGCTACGGGGCGGCGATCAGGCCATGACGTCCAGCTACGCCGGCGCCGGGCGCGATCGTCGACGGACTGCGCTTTACGCTTTCGCCGCGCCCTTCAACGCGGTCTGCGTGATCGCGCTCAAGGTGCCGCGGGTGGTGATGACGTCGGGGTCGAGCGTGATCTCGATCAGCGTGCCCTGCTTGCGTTCCATCGCGGCAATGAACTCGGGCTCGAACTCCGCCGTGCGGGTGATCCGCACTCCGGCATAGCCGTAGGCCCGGGCCAGGGCCGCGAAATCCGGATTGGCCAGCTGCGAGCCACTCACGTGCGTGGGGTAGTCGCGCTCCTGGTGCATGCGGATGGTGCCGTACATGCCGTTGTTCAACAAAACGATGATCGACTTGCCACCGTGCTGCGTGGCCGTCGCCAGCTCCTGCCCGTTCATCAGGAAGTCGCCGTCGCCAGTGATGGTGAAGGCAGTGCGGCCGGTCGCGATGTTGGCCGCGATACCCGCCGGCACGCCGTAGCCCATCGAGCCGTTGGTGGGCGCGAGCTGGGTCTTGAAGCCCTTGGCCAGGCCCGGATGGCGGTAGAAGCGATGGACCCAGCTCGCGAAATTTCCGGCGCCGTTGGTGAGCACCGCGTCGGCCGGGAGGTGCTTTTGCAGCACGGCCACGATGGCCGGCATGTCGATCTCGCCGGGCAACTGCTGCGGCACCAGGTTGGCCT
Organism: Ramlibacter sp.; assembly: GCA_014376915.1. The sequence continues at coordinate 2,176 of JACMQP010000262.1, read as the reverse complement.
CATAGTCGGCGTGCGCCGCCTGCGTCCACGCTTCCCACGGCAAGCTCAGCGGCGCGGTCAGCACCTCGAGCGAGCGCGCCGCGGCGTTCATCGTGGCGATGATCGCGAGGTCCGCCTGGTACACGCGATTGAGTTCTTCGGCGCTGCCGTGGATGTGGACCAGTTTCTGCTGCGAGCGCGGTGCTTTCAGCAGCGTGTAGCCGCCGGTGGTCATTTCTCCCAGGCGCGGGCCGATCGCGATCACCAGGTCGCTTTCCTTGATCCGCGCCGCAAGCTTCGGATTGAGGCCGATGCCGACGTCGCCCGCATACAGCGGATGGAAGTTGTCGAAGGTGTCCTGGAAGCGGAAGGCGTTGCCCACCGGCAGCTTCCAGTTCTCGGCGAAGCGCTGCAGCGCCTGCGCCGACTGCACCGTCCAGCCGCCACCGCCGGCGATCACGAACGGCTTGCTCGATGCCAGCAGCAGTTCGCGCAGCCGGCGCAGCGCGCCCGGGTCGCTCCAGGCTTCGACCGGCTCGACCCGCGCCAGCGGCCGCACGCTCACCATCTTCGTCAGCATGTCCTCGGGCAGCACCAGCACCACCGGCCCGGGCCGGCCGTTCATCGCCGTGGCGAAGGCGCGCATGACGTATTCCGGGATCCGCTCCGGGTCGTCGATGCGCTCGACCCGCTTGGCCATGCCGCGCGTGCCGGGGCCGAAGAAGCTGCCGTAGTCCAGTTCCTGAAATGCCTCGCGATCGCGTTGTTCGGCGGCGACGTCGCCGACGAACAGGACCATCGGGGTCGAGTCCTGGAACGCGGTGTGGACGCCGATCGACGCATTGGTCGCGCCCGGGCCGCGGGTGACGAAGCAGACGCCCGGCCGGCCGGTCAGCTTGCCGTGCGCCTCCGCCATGTAGGCAGCGCCGCCCTCCTGCCGGTTGATCACGAAGCGAATTTGGTCGCGGTACGCATGGAATCCGTCGAGCGCCGCCAGGTAGCTCTCTCCCGGCACGCCGAAGGCATGGGTGACGCCCTGCGCCACCAGGCATTCGACGAGGAGGTGGCCGGCGATCTGCGGGGTAGCGGTCATGGCTTGACTTTATTAACTGATTGGTGAATTATTCGCCCCATGACACGAGACACCACGCCGGTCACGGAAGAGCGCCAGCGCGATGCCGACCGCTCGCAGGGCACCATCTTAGCGGCGGCACGCGACGAGTTCGCGGAGTACGGACTCGGCGGCGCGCGCATGGATCGCATCGCCACCCGCGCGAACCTGAACAAGCGCCTGATCTACTACTACTTCGAGGACAAGGAGGCGTTGTTCCAGGCCGTGCTCGAGCACGCGTACCACGACATCCGCGAACAGGAGCGCCAGCTGAACCTGCTCGACGTGGCGCCGGTCGAGGCCCTGCGCCGGCTGGTGGAGTTCACCTGGAGCTACTATCTCGCCCACCCCGAGTTCCTCACGCTCCTCAACAGTGCGAACCTGCACCGGGCACGCCACCTGCAGGATTCGAAACGGGCGCGCGAAATGAACTCGCCGCTGATCGAGATGCTGGCCGAGATCCTGGAACGCGGCCGCAAGGACGGCAGCTTCCGCGGCGGCGTCGACGCGCTGCAACTGTACGTGTCGATCGCCGGCCTGTCGTACTTCTACCTTTCCAACAACCACACCCTGTCGGCGATCTTCGGCCGCGACCTCATGACACCCAAGGCCAGGCACGAGCGGCTGACCCACATGTGCGACGTGATCCTGGGCTACGTGCTGCGCGCCTGAAGTCTTGTAATTCACCATTTGGTTAATTAAAATTTCTTGCCCGGAGACACCATGGCCACCCAACGACTCGGAATCATCATGCACGGCGTCACTGGACGCATGGGCATGAACCAGCACCTGATCCGCTCGATCCTTGCGATCCGCGCGCAGGGTGGCGTCACGCTCGCCAACGGCGACAAGGTGATGCCGGACCCGATTCTGATCGGGCGCAATGCCGACAAGCTGCAGGCGCTGGCGCAAGCCCACAACGTCGAGCGCTGGAGCACGGACCTAGACCAAGCCCTGGCCAACAAGGACGACACGATCTTCTTCGACGCCGGCACCACGCAGATGCGCCCCACCCTGCTCGCCAAGGCGATCCGCGCCGGCAAGCACGTGTATTGCGAGAAGCCCATCGCCACCAACCTGAACGAG
>JACMQP010000261.1 GCA_014376915.1 Ramlibacter sp. | reverse complement strand
TAGACCACGAAGCCGTACTGCGACCAGACCACGCCCTGACCCGGCTCCACCGTCACTTGCGCGGCCAGCGTCAGGATCTCGCTGGAACCGCTGCCCAGCACCAGCCAGTCTGGCGGCACAGCCAGCTTGGCGGCGAGCGCCTTCTTGAGCGCGGCGCCGTTGGGATCGGGATAGTTGCCGGCGTCTTGCAGCGCCGCCGCGGCGGCGGCGCGGGCCGATTCGGGCATGCCGAGCGGGTTTTCATTTGAGGCCAGCAGAATCATGGAAAAGCGAAAGATTATTTAATTACTTAAATATATCCACACCCCTCGCAATCCACATCGGGGTGGACCCGCTGTCGATTCAATGCATAAAAGTCAAAGATAAACGCGATTTCTCCACCTTAATCAACGCTCAAGGTTCAAATAAAGTAGTGGGATGGAAAATCCCCGAGCAATTCTGTTCGATGCGTACGGCACGCTGTTCGACGTGTACAGCGTCGGCCTGCTCGCGGAACAGCTGTTTCCGGGCCAAGGCCAGGCGCTGGGCGTGCTGTGGCGCGACAAGCAGATCGAGTATTCGCGGCTCGTCACCACCAGCAACCATGGCGAGCACTACCGGCCATTCTGGGAACTGACGCGGGCAGGCCTGCGCTATGCCTGCAAACGGCTGGCGCTCGAGCTCAAGCCCGAGCACGAAGAGCAGCTGATGAACCAGTATCGGCATCTGTCGGCCTTTCCCGAAAACCGCGAGGTGCTGCAGGCGCTCAAGGACAAGGGCATCGTGACCGGCATCCTGTCCAACGGCGACCCGTCGATGCTCGGCGTCGCCGTGCGCAGCGCCGGCCTCGACGGCCTGCTCGATCACGTGCTGAGCGTCGACACGGTGCGCAAGTACAAGACCCATCCCGACGCCTACCAGCTCGGCCTGCAGGCAACCGGCCTGGCCGCCCGGCAGATTGCCTTCGTCAGCTGCAACAGCTGGGACGCGCTGGCCGCGACCTGGTTCGGCTATCGCACGCTGTGGGTCAACCGCTACCAGCTGCCGTTCGAAGAGCTCGTCACCCAGCCCGAACGCACCGGCTCCAGCCTGCGTGACGTGCTGGCATTTTTCTGAATCCAACCGCATCCGCTTGAAGGAGAGTTGTCATGACATCCCGCACCAACGTCCACGGCCTGCAAGTCGCTACCGAACTGCACCGCTTCGTCGAAGACAAGGTGCTGCCCGGCACCGGCGTCGACGCCGCGACATTCTGGAAGGGCTTCGACGCCATCGTCTCGGAGCTGGCGCCGAAGAACATCGCGCTGCTGGCCGAACGCGACCGCCTGCAGTCCGAACTGGATGTGTGGCACAAGGCCAATCCAGGCCCGATCCGCGACCTGCCGGCGTACCGCGCGTTCCTCGAGAAGATCGGCTACCTGGTGCCCGCGCCGGCGGGCGCCAAGGCGACCACGACCAATGTCGATGCCGAACTGGCGTTGCAGGCCGGCCCGCAGCTGGTGGTGCCGGTGCTCAATGCGCGCTATGCGCTCAACGC
>JACMQP010000260.1 GCA_014376915.1 Ramlibacter sp. | reverse complement strand
CTTGCCGCGCTCGGCCGCGATTTCGCACAGCAGCTTGACGCTGGCCGCGCCTTCGCTCATGGTCCGCTCGAAGTGCGGGATGCCGCCGACGATGTCCACCCCCATGTCCAGCGCGCGATTGATGTTGTCCAGGCCGCCCTTGCTTCGGAGCACGCCGTCCTGCGGGAACGCCACCAGCTGCAGGTCGATGTACGAGGCGACCCGTTTCTTCACCTCCAGCAGAGCCTCCACCGGCAGCATGCTCGGGTCGCTGGTGTCCACGTGGCTGCGGATCGCCAGCAGGCCGCGGGCCACCGCCCAGTCGCAGTAGGCCAGCGCCCGCTCGATGATCGCCTCGGCCTTCAGCATGGGCTTGAGTTCGCCCCACAACGCGATGCCTTCCAGCAGGGTGCCGCTTTCGTTGACGCGCGGCAGGCCGTAGCTGAGCGTCGCGTCCATGTGGAAGTGCGGGTCGCAAAACGGCGGGCTGAGCAGGTAGCCGCCGGCGTCGACCGTTTCGGTGGCGGGCGCCTGCAGGCCTGCCGTCACCTCAGTGATCTTGCCGCCCTGCACGGCGATGGACATGCCGGTGCGGCCATCGGGCAGCGCGGCGTTGGTGATGAGAAGGTCGAGCATGGCGGTTGTCCGGTGTGTTTACGTCGATGCGGCCCAGCGGGCGCGGGGCAGGCGGTACAGGTAATGCGGGCGCATCGGATTGCCGACGGGCACAGAGGGATGGTCGAACCGGTCGTCCGCGCTCTCCTGTATGCCCAGGCGTGTCATCACGGCACGCGAGCGGGCGTTGTGCAGCGTGGTGAAGGAGACGATTTCATCTAGGCCGAGCACCTCGAAGCCCACGCGCAGCGCCAGCCGCGCGCCCTCGGTGGCCAGGCCCTGGCGCCAGAACGGCCGCAGCAGCCGCCAGCCGATTTCCACGCAGGGCTTGAAGGGCAGGTCGGCCACCGGGCTGCTCAGGCCGATGAAGCCCATGAACTGCGGCGCGCCGCCCTCGGGTGGCAGGTGGTCCGCAGCCCACATGCCCCAGCCGCGTTCTGCGATCCCGGCCGTAATGCGCATGGCCAGCGCGTCGCTCTGCTCGCGGGTGAGCGTGGCCGGAAAGAATTCCATCGCCACCGGATCGGCGTTGAGCGCGGCGAAGGGTGCGTTGTCCGCCTCGGTCCATTGGCGAAGCCGCACACGCAGGCCGACCAGCAAGGCCGGGTTGATGGCCGTGTGGCCGGGGGGTGCTTCGCGCATACGCGGCTACGCGCTCCGGATGAATGCCGCCGTCTCGTTGACGTGGGTGGCCGGATCGAACGCCCTGAGCTTCTCCGCGAGGGTCAGTCTTGCGGAGCCCGTCATCCGGACCAAGACTCCTTCGTCGACCACCTCCAACGTCACGGAGGTGCCTTGGGCGAGTCGCGCGGCACGGGCAATGGGGGCCGCGATGCGCACTGCCAGTCCATTGCCCCATTGCTGAATGGTCTCTTCAGACTTGATCGTTACAGTGGTCATGAAACACTCCGTGACTGGGATGAGGAAGAAGTCTATGCGCCCGGCTGATGCATGTCAGCGCTCCCCCTTCCGATACGGCTTCATCAACGCCTGCGGATAAGCGGCCTTCCTGGCCACCAGCACCAGCGCCAGGATCGACAGCGCGTACGGCAGCATCAGGTACATCTGGTAAGGCAGCACCGCATCGCCTGACTGTTGCAGCCGAAGTTGCAGCGCGTCGAAAAAGGCG
>JACMQP010000259.1 GCA_014376915.1 Ramlibacter sp. | reverse complement strand
GCGCTCGGCGATCTCGAAGCCAGGCGTACCGGCATCGACGATGAAGGCCGAGATCCCTCGTGCGCCCGCGGCCTCCCCCGACCGGGCGAACACGACGTAGAAATCGGCGATGCCGCCGTTGGAGATCCAGGTCTTCTCGCCGTTCAGCACCGCGTGGCCACCCTCGACATGGGCACTGCACTGCATCGCGGCCACATCGGAACCTGCCTCCGGCTCCGACAGGGCGAACGCGGCGATCGCCTCGCCGCGCGCCACCTTGCCCAGATAACGCTCCTTCTGGTCCGGTGTCCCCTGCAGGCTGATCGCGCCCGAGCCCAGGCCCTGCATCGCGAAGGCGAAGTCCGCCAGCCCGCTGTAGCGCGCCAGGGTCTCGCGGATCAGGCAGATGGCGCGGGTGTCGATCGCATTCCGTTCGGGCTGAGCTTGGCCTGTCCTGAGGCGAACGGCCGGTGTGCCGACCGCATGCTCGAGCCAGCCACCCGCGCCCAGCAACTTCACCAGCGCGCGGCATTCGGCATCGACGTCAGGTCCGTGCTGGTGGGGGATGTTCTTCGAGGCCCACGCATCGAGGCTGCGGGCCAGTTCACGGTGCCGCGCCTCGAAGAACGGCCAGTCCAGGTAGCTCGTATCGGCCACGTCAGTTGCCCTCGAAGCGTGGCTTGCTTTTCGCGACGAAGGCTTCGTAGGCGCGGGTGAAGTCCTCGGTCAGCATGCAGATCGCCTGGGCCTGGGCCTCGGACTCGATCGCCTGCTCGATGGTCATCGCCCATTCCTGGTGCAGCATGGTCTTGGTGATGCCGTTGGCGAAGGTCGGGCCTTCCGCCAGCTCGCGCGCCAGCGCCTGCGCGTCGGCGAGCACCGCCTCGGGCGCGCACAGCCGGTTGAAAAAGCCCCAGCGCTCGCCCTCCTCGCCACCCAGCGAACGGCCGGTGTAGAGCAACTCACTGGCGCGGCCCTGGCCGACGATGCGCGGCAGCATCGCGCACGCGCCCATGTCGCAGCCGGCCAGGCCGACGCGATTGAACAGGAAGGCGGTCTTGCTGCGCGCCGTGCCCAGGCGAAGATCGGAGGCCATGGCGACGATGGCGCCGGCGCCGGCGCAGATGCCGTCGATGGCCGCCACGATCGGTTGCGGGCAGACCCGCATGGCCTTGACCAGGTCGCCGGTCATGCGGGTGAACAGCAGCAGCTCGGGCGCCTTCAGCTTCACCAGCGGGCCGATGATCTCGTGCACGTCGCCGCCCGAGCAAAAGTTGCCGCCGGCGCCCGTCACCACCACAGCCTTGACATCGGTGGCATGGCGCAGCTGGCCGAACAGGTCGCGCAGCTCGGCATACGACTCGAAGGTCAGCGGGTTCTTGCGCTCGGGCCGGTTCAGCGTGACGGTGCCGACGCCGTCCTTCACGTCCCAGAGAAAGTGCGATGGCCGGTAACCAGCCAGCGCCTTTGTGTTGCCGGCCAGCAGCGCGGGATCGACGCGATCGGTGTTGCTCATTGAGTTTCTTCCTTGTTGACTGGTTGCGCAGCCAGCGCCTTTTCACGTTCGAGGTTGCGTTCCAGCTGGCTCTTGCCGGAGCGGTACTGTTTGGGCCATTGCACGTCGGTGTAGCCGATCTTCGCCGCCTCCAGCAGCGTCCACGACGGCGTCGCCAGGTGCGGGCGGGCGACGGCGCAGAGATCGGCGCGGCCAGCGGCGATGATGCTGTTCACGTGGTCGGCCTCGGAGATCGCGCCGACGGCGATGGTCGGGATCCGCACCTCGTTGCGGATGCGGTCGGCGAACGGCGTCTGGTACATGCGGCCGTACACCGGCCGCTGCTTCTTGCTCACCTGGCCGGACGAGCAGTCGATCATGTCGGCGCCCGCCTCCTTGAACGCCCGCGCGATCTCCACCGCATCGTCCACGGTGATGCCCCCCTCGACCCAGTCGTGGGCCGAGATTCGCACCGAGATCGGCAGGCTCTCCGGCCAGGCGGCGCGCATGGCGCGGAACATTTCGAGCGGATACCGCAGCCGGTTGGCGAGCGAGCCGCCGTAGTCGTCGCTGCGCTGGTTGGTCAGCGGCGAGATGAAGCTGGAGAGCAGGTAGCCATGGGCGCAGTGCAGCTCCAGCCAGTCGAAACCGGCCTCGGCGGCCCAGCGCGTGGCGCGGACGAAATGGCCCAGCACGCGGTCCATGTCCTCCCGCGTCATGGCGTGCGACCACTGGCTCACGCCGTCCAGGTATTGCTGCGGCGAGGCCGAGACCAGCAGCCAATTGCCGTCGTCCAGCGGCAGGTCTTCGCCCTTGTCCCAGGGCACGCGGGTCGAGCCCTTGGCGCCGGCATGACCGAGCTGCAGCGCGATCTTCGCGTCGCTGTGCTGGTGGACGAAATCCACGATGCGCTTCCAGCCATCCCGCTGCGCCTCGTTCCACAGGCCCGGGCAGCCGGGCGTGATGCGGGCATCGGGCGACGGGCAGGTCATCTCCGCCACCACCATGCCGGCGCCGCCGGTGGCGCGCGCGCCCAGATGCACCAGGTGGTAGTCGGCCGGCAGGCCATCGACGCAGGAGTACTGCGCCATCGGCGACACCACCACCCGGTTCTTCAGCGTTACGCCGCGCAGCGTGAACGGCGTGAACATCGGCGGCACGGACTGCTGCACCGGCGAGCGGTCCAGCCCGGAGCGGCTGGCGATCCAGTCCTCGTAGTCCTCGACGTAATCCTTGTCGCGCAGCCGCAGGTTCTCGTGGCTGATGCGCTGGCTGCGCGTGAGCAGCGAATAGGCGAACTGCTCGGGCGGCAAGTGGGCATAACGGGCGACGTTCTCGAACCATTCGGTGGAATTTCGCGCCGCGTTCTGGATCTTGAGCACTTCGATGCTGCGCACCGCTTCGTAGTCCTGCAAGGCCTGCGCCAGGTCATCCGGCTGGCGGCCGATGCAGCGCACCAGCTCGATGGCATCCTCCAGCGCCAGCTTGGTGCCCGGACCGATCGTGAAATGCGCGGTGTGGGCGGCGTCGGCCAT
>JACMQP010000258.1 GCA_014376915.1 Ramlibacter sp. | reverse complement strand
TGCGCGCTGAAGTCGCTGACGGTGGCGCCGAAGCTGCGCACCTCGCTCCAGCAGCCCTGATTCAGCACGCGCGCCAGGCTTTCCTCCAGCCCGTTCACCACCACCCGGCCGGACGACGGCACGATCCGCACGAGGTGGTGGAACTGGCGCTCGATCGCCGCCAGGTCGTCGAAGATGTCGGCGTGGTCGAACTCCAGGTTGTTGAGAACCGCCGTGCGCGGCCGGTAGTGCACGAACTTGCTGCGCTTGTCGAAGAAGGCAGTGTCGTATTCGTCGGCTTCGATGACGAATGCCTTGCCGGAACCGGTGCGCGCCGAAATGCCGAAGTTGAGCGGCACGCCGCCGACCAGGAAGCCGGGCCGCTGGCCGGCATGTTCCAGGATCCAGGCCAGCATCGATGTGGTCGTCGTCTTGCCATGGGTGCCGGCGACGGCCAGCACGTGCCGCGCGTGCAGCAGGTTTTCGGCCAGCCACTGCGGACCGCTGGTATAGCGATCGCCCGCGTCCAGAATGGCCTCCATGAGCGGATAGCGCGGCTGGCCATCGGCGCCGCGGGCGCGCGAAACCACGTTGCCGATCACCCAGACGTCGGGCTTGAAAGCCATCTGTTCCGCTCCGTAGCCCTCGACCAGGTCAATGCCCAGCGCCCGCAGCTGGTCACTCATCGGCGGATAGACGCCGCTGTCGCAACCCGTGACCCGGTGTCCCGCTTCCCGCGCCAACGCCGCGACACCGCCCATGAACGTGCCGCAGATTCCCAGAATATGAATGTGCATGGGCACGGATTATCAGCGCGCCGCAGGCGGGGAACTCACACAGTGGGCGACCGTCCAGGGTCTCATGCCCGCGCGAAACGCTCCCGCAACTTCATCTTCCAGAACTTGCCGGTGGAGGTGCGCGGCACAGCGTCGATGAATTCGTAGCGGTCCGGCAGCTGCCACTTGGCGAAGCTGTGCTCCAGCAGGTGCGCATTGAGCTGCTCCGGTGTGGCCGACTGGCCCGGTTTGAGCACGACACAGGCGAGCGGCCGCTCGCTCCACTTCACGTCGGAGACCGCAATCACCGCGGCTTCGGCGACAGCCGGGTGGGCCATGATCGCGTTCTCCAGGTCGACCGAACTGATCCACTCGCCGCCGGACTTGATCAGGTCCTTCGTCCGGTCGGAAATCTTCACGAAGCCAAGGCTGTCGACCGACGCCACGTCGCCGGTGCGCAGCCAGCCGTCGGCCGTGAACTTCTCCGGGTCCGGCGCCACCTCGTGATAGCTGGCCGTGATGAAGGGGCCGCGGACCTGGATTTCGCCGGCGCTCTTGCCGTCCCAAGGCTGGTCGCCGCCGTCGTCGTCGCGCACCCGCAGGTCCACCAGCGGCACCGGCACGCCGGCCATTGCCGCGCGACGGTACTTTTCGTCCTGGCTGGCGCCCTGCAGTTCCGCGCGCGGATAGGCGATGGTGCAGACGGGCGAGGTTTCGGTCATGCCCCAGCCCTGCAGGATCCAGATGCCATGGCGGTCGAACGCGCGAATCAATGCCTCCGGCACTGCGGCTCCGCCGACCAGCGAGCGCATGCCCTTGGGCAGCTGCCAGCGGCCCTTGTTGGGCGAGCCCTCGGCCTGCGACGCATCGAAAGTCTGGATCAGGCTCATCCAGATGGTCGGTACGCCCAGCGACAGGGTGGGCGGTTCCAGCTGCATCAGATCCAGCAGGTCGTCGGGATGCAGGTGCGGTCCCGGAAACACCAGTTTGACGCCCATCATCACCGCGCCATACGGCATGCCCCAGCTGTTGGCGTGGAACATCGGCGTCACGGGCAATACGACGTCGGTGCCGCGCAGGCCCCAGAAGTCGCCCAGGCTCGCCACCAGCGTGTGCAGCACCGTCGAGCGATGGGAGTAGGCGACGCCTTTGGGCCGCCCGGTCGTGCCGGACGTGTAGCACATGGCAACCGGGTCGTTCTCGTCATGCGGCTCGTACTCGAAGCCGTCCGGGTCGGCGTCGGCCAGCAGGTCCTCGTAGTTGGTGAACTCCGGAGGCACCGGCGCGCCCGAGAACGGGAACACGATCACCCGCTCGAAGTTGTGCAGGTCCGCGAATTGCCGGTACAGCGGCAGCAAGACGTCGTCGACGATCAGGAAGCGGTCCTGCGCGTCGCCGGCGATCCAGCCGATCTCCGCCGGCGACAGCCGCAGGTTGAGCGTGTGCATGACACCGCCGGCCGCCGGGATGCCGAAGTAGCACTCGAGGTGGGCGTGGTGGTTCCAGCAGAGTGTTGCGACCCGGTCGCCTTTCTTCATTCCCAGCTTCTTCAGCGCGGAGGCCAGCGCGCGGGTGCGCCGGTGGTACTCGCCGAAGCAGTGGCGGCGCAAGCTTTTGTCCGGCAACCGCGAGACGATCTCGTTGCCGGCGAAAAGCTGGCCGGCGCGGTCCAGCAGGTGGTTGAGCGACAGCGGGACGTTCATCATCGTGCTTTGCATGCAGGCTCCTCGTTTGGCTAACCCACTTTACGTCCGTGTCCGGCCCGATGCCGGCAGAATCTTCCCTTATGGACGACATGAAATCGGAGATCGCGGCCACCGCTGCACGGATGGTGGTGGAGGAGGGGCTGGAATATGGGCCGGCCAAGCGCCGTGCCGTGCGTCAACTGGGCCTGCCCGCCCGCACCGCCTTGCCTGACAACGATCTGGTCGAGGAGTCGGTGCGCGACTACATCGAACTTTTCTGCGCCGAAACGCAACCGGCGGAACTGGTGGCCCTGCGCCGGCTGGCCCTGACGTGGATGGAGCGGGTGGGGCAGTTCCGGCCCTACCTGGGCGGTGCCGTCTGGCATGGCACCGCGACCCGCCTCTCGGACATTTACCTGCAGCTGTTTTGCGACGACCCCAAGTCGGCCGAGATCGCGCTGATCGAGCACAACGTCGACTACCAGGCGCGGACGGTGACCGGCTTCAACGGCGAGCCGGTCGACGCCCTGAGCCTCTCCAGCATGAGCGCTGACCTGGGCGAGCCGATCGGCGTGCATCTCCTGATCTACGACCATGACGACGTGCGCGGGGCGCTGCGGCCGGATGCCAAGGGCAGGACGCCTCGGGGCGACATGGTGGCGGTCCGCGCGTTGCTGGGACAATAGGGCGATGAATCCGACCGCAAGCACTCCCCCCGTACCCGTCCCGACGTCCCCGGGTCGCCGCCGCGCCCTCCTTGGTGCGGTGGCAGGCGTCGCCGCAGCGGCTGGAGCCGGGCTGGCCTGGTGGCGTTACCGGCCGCACGAAATGTCCGCGAGCGTGCTGGAGCCGTTCTGGGCGGGCAGCTTCGACACGCCGCAAGGCCCGCCGCTCGCGATGCAGGCTTTTCGCGGCAAGCCGCTGCTGATCAATTTCTGGGCCACGTGGTGCCCGCCATGCATTGAGGAAATGCCGTTAATCGATGCGTTCTATCGAGAAAATTCGCATAAAAGCTGGCAAGTGATTGGCTTGGCAATCGATCAGCCGAGTGCTGTGCGCGCTTTCCTGACCCGGGCCCCGGTCAGTTATGCGATCGGTCTGGCGGGGCTGGACGGCACCGAACTGGCCAAATCGCTGGGCAATTCGAGCGGCGGACTGCCTTTCAGCGTCGTCGTCTCGGCCCGGGGTGAAGTGCTTCATCGTAAAATCGGGCGACTGTCGCCCGCCGACCTTGCCGGCTGGGCAAGCACTTTCTGACACCGTGATGGCCGCCGGAGCTTAGCCCGGTCGCCGCGATCACGAAATAAAATTACCGGAAATAGCGAAAGAAGCCGAAAGTAATGGTGAATTGGAGTAAATTCGCGTTCCTTTTGTTGCATCCGCTGGAGAGCACATGGATTTGCGCAAGCTGAAGACGTTGATCGACCTGGTGTCCGAGTCCAACGTCTCCGAACTGGAAATCACCGAAGCCGAGGGCAAGGTGCGGATCGTCAAGGCAGGTTTCGGGAGCGCGCAAGCGATGCCGGCGCACGCTTACCCGCCGCAACAGATGGCGCCTGCCCCGGCGCCTGCCGCGCCGGTCGTCCCTGAAGCCCCCGCCGGCCACGTCGTCAAGTCGCCCATGGTGGGAACGTTCTATCGGTCTTCCAGCCCCGGCGCCAAGCCATTCATCGAGGTCGGCAGCGCGGTGAAGGAAGGCGAGACCATCTGCATCATCGAAGCCATGAAGATTCTCAACGAGATCGAGGCTGACAAGTCGGGTACCGTCACCCAGTTCCTGTGCCAGAACGGCCAGGCGGTGGAGTATGGCCAGGCGCTGGTCGTGATCGAGTAATCGCGGCCCATGTTCAAGAAAATCCTGGTTGCCAACCGCGGCGAGATTGCCTTGAGGATCCAGCGGGCCTGCCGCGAGCTCGGGGTCAAGGCGGTGATGGTCTATTCCGAGGCCGACCGCGATGCCAAATACGTCAGGCTGGCCGAGGAAGCGGTGTGCATCGGGCCGGCCCCGTCGGCCCTCAGCTACCTGAACATGCCGGCGATCATCTCCGCAGCGGAAGTCACGGACGCGGAAGCGATCCATCCCGGCTACGGTTTCCTGAGTGAGAACGCCGCCTTCGCCGAGCGGGTGGAGAAGAGCGGGTTCCAGTTCATCGGCCCGACGCCGGAGTCGATCCGCATCATGGGCGACAAGGTCTCGGCCAAGCAGACCATGATCAAGGCCGGCGTGCCCTGCGTGCCCGGCTCCGAAGGCGAGCTGCCGGACGACCCGGTTGTGGTGCGCCGGACGGCCAAGGCGGTCGGCTACCCGGTGATCATCAAGGCTGCCGGCGGCGGCGGCGGCCGTGGCATGCGCGTGGTCCATACCGAGGCAGCTCTCATCAACGCGGTGCAGATGACCAAGGCGGAAGCCGGGGCGGCGTTCGGCAATCCAGCGGTCTACATGGAGAAATTCCTGCAGAACCCGCGCCACATCGAAATCCAGATCCTGTGCGACAAGCACAAGAACGCTGTCTATCTGGGGGAGCGCGACTGCTCGATGCAGCGGCGCCACCAGAAGGTGATCGAGGAAGCGCCGGCTCCCGGCATCGCCCGCAAACTGATCGAGAAAATCGGCGAGCGCTGCGTCGCCGCCTGCAAGAAGATCGGCTACCGTGGGGCCGGCACCTTCGAGTTCCTGTACGAAAACGGCGAGTTTTATTTCATCGAGATGAACACGCGGGTCCAGGTGGAGCATCCGGTTACCGAACTGATCACCGGCGTCGATATCGTCAAGACCCAGATCATGGTCGCGGCCGGCGAGAAGCTACCGTTCACCCAGCGCGACATCGTGTTGCGCGGCCATGCGATCGAATGCCGGATCAACGCCGAGGACCCGTACAAGTTCGTGCCGTCGCCGGGCCGCATCACCACCTGGCACGCGCCGGGCGGGCCGGGTGTGCGGGTCGATTCGCACATCTACACCAACTACTTCGTGCCGCCGAATTACGACTCGATGATCGGCAAGATCATTGTTCACGGCGACACCCGCGAGCAGGCGCTGGCCCGGATGCGCACGGCGCTGATGGAGACGGTGATCGAAGGCATCAACACCAACATCCCGCTGCACCGCGAGCTGATGGTGGACGCCAAGTTCATGGCCGGCGGCACCAACATCCACTACCTCGAAGAGTGGCTGTCGCGCCATAAGGCACTCAAGGCCTGACGGCATGTTCGAGCTGCGTCTGCTGGCCCCCGAAGACCGGGTGGAGTGGTTGTCCGATGCGCTGGAGGCGCTCGACGCGCTGAGCGTTTCGGTGGAAGACGCCGACGCGCAGACCGACTCGGAGCAGGCCCTGTTCGGTGAGCCGGGCATGCCGCCGCCGCGCGGCGGATGGAACCGGTCGCGCGTGGTCGCGTTGTTCGCCGTCGAAGCCGCCGCCAACGAGGCTGCTGCGCTGCTGCAGGCGCAGGATGACTTCGAGGGTTGCGCCGTTGCCGGCATCGGCCCGGTGCCAGACCAGGACTGGGTGCGGCTGACCCAGTCGCAGTTTGCGCCGGTGGGGATCACGCCCGAATTCTGGATCGTCCCGACCTGGCACGAACCCCCGGCGCAGGCGCGCCGGGTGATTCGGCTGGACCCGGGGCTGGCATTCGGCACCGGCACCCATCCCACTACCCGGATGTGCCTGCGCTGGATCGCCCGTCATCCCATCGTTGGCCAGCGCGTGCTCGATTACGGTTGCGGTTCGGGCATCCTCGCAATCGGCGCCGCGAAGTTCGGTGCGACCGACATCGACGCAGTCGATATCGACGAAGCGGCCATCGTCGCAACCGAAGCCAATGCGCAGGCCAACGACGCCGTGCTGCAGGCCGGCTTGCCAGACCGCGTCCAGGGCCGCTACCAGACCGTGCTGGCCAACATCCTGGCCTCGCCGCTGAAGGTGCTTGCGCCCCTGCTGTGTTCCTATGTCGCGCCGGGCGGCTCACTGGTGCTGGCGGGCATCCTGGAGCGGCAGACCGGCGAACTCACGCAGGCCTACGCACCATATGCAGCGCTCGAAGTCGCCGACACCGAGGACGGCTGGGTGCTGATGACGGCGCGCATCTGAGCCGCCGCGCCGCGAGGTCGGTCGATACAATCTGCCGCTCATGAGCCTGATCACCCGGTGCCCCGCTTGCGGGACGATGTTCAAAGTCGTTCCCGACCAACTCCGGATTTCCGAAGGTTGGGTGCGCTGCGGGCAATGCGCCGAGATCTTCGACGCGACGGCCAACCTGCAGGAACCGGAAGCCACGCCCGCGTCTGCGCCGGCTCCTGTGGCAATGCCGGTGCCCGCTGGCACCGGGGCGCCTGTCGCACCCCAGGCGCCGGCGATGCCGCAAGTGCCAGTGACGTCCCAAGTTTCAGTGACACCCCTGGCGCCCGGGTCCGCTGTCCCGGCGCCAGTCCCGGTCGCATTGCGTGCACCAGTGGCGCCCGAGGGCCCCGACAGCATCGCCGCCCCGCCGCTGTATCCCTGGTTCCCCTCCGAAGTTCAAGACTCGCAGCTGCAGCGCGAGTCGCGGATCGAGGATGAGGAACCGGACCTGGACAGCGTCTCTTTCGTGCGTCATGCAAGGCGTCAGGCCGTGTGGCGCCAGCCGCTGGTGCGGGTCCTGCTGGTGCTGGTCATGCTGCTGCTGGCGGGACTGCTGGCGCTGCAGTACGCGGTGCTGGAGCGCGACAAGCTGGCGGCGGTGCAGCCGGCCCTGCGGCCGTGGCTGCAGCTGCTGTGCGGTCCGCTGCGCTGCGAAGTGCGGCCGCCGCGCCAGATCGATGCCATCGTGATCGACAGTTCCTCCTTCAGCCGGCTGCGCAGCGACGCCTACCGGCTTGGTTTCAGCGTGCGCAACCAGGCGCCGCTTCCGGTGGCGATGCCGTCGATCGAGCTGACGCTCACCGACTCGCAGGACCAGCCGGTGCTGCGCCGTGTGCTGGCGCCGGCCGACGTCGGTGCGGCAGCGACGCTTCCCGCCGCCGGCGAGTCGACCAGCTCGGTCGCCCTGGCGATCGCGGCCAATGGCAGCGGCAATCGCATCGCCGGTTACCGGCTGCTGGCTTTCTATCCCTGAACAATCCACCCCGAGGTTTTCCCCCCATGGCAGCAGTGATTTGTGGCTCTCTGGCCTTCGACACCATCATGACGTTCGAGGGGCGCTTTTCCGAGCAGATCCTGCCGGACCAGCTTCACATCCTCAACGTGTCCTTCCTGGTGCCCGCATTGCGGCGCGACTTCGGCGGCTGCGCCGGGAACATCGCCTACAGCCTCAAGCTGCTGGGCGGGCGGCCGCTGCCGATGGCGACGCTGGGCAGTGACGGCGCCGACTACGTCGAGCGGCTCAAGGGACAGGGCATCAGCACCGAGTTCGTGCGCCAGGTCGGCGACACCTACACCGCGCAGGCAATGATCATGACCGACCGCGATAACAACCAGATCACCGCGTTCCACCCCGGCGCGATGATGCAGGCGCACATCACGAAGATCGCGGCGCGCAGCGACATCCGGCTGGGCATCATCTCGCCCGACGGCCGCGACGCCATGCTGGAACACGCGCAGCAGTTCAAGGCCGCCGACATTCCCTTCGTGTTCGACCCGGGCCAGGGACTGCCGATGTTCGACGGTACCGAGCTGGCCGCGTTCATCGACCGGGCGAGCTGGGTCACGGTCAACGACTACGAGGGCAAGATGCTGTGCGACCGAACCGGCCTGTCGAACGCCGAGATCTCAAGGCGCGTGCAGGGCCTGGTGGTGACGCTGGGCGCCGAAGGCTGCGAAGTGTGGGTCGAGGGCGAGAAGACCGTGGTGCCGCCGGTGAAGGCGAAGGAGATTGTCGATCCCACCGGCTGTGGCGACGCCTGGCGCGGCGCTTTGCTTTACGGGCTCGAACAAGGCTGGGATTTGTGCAAGTGCGCGGCTCTGGGCAACCAGGTTGGTGCCCTCAAGATCGCCAGCCGCGGCCCGCAGAACTACGAACTGGGCACGCTCAAGGTTTAGCGGCTGGCCTAGCCGCGCGCCAGCGTGACGCCGCCATCGACCACGATGGTCTGGCCGACCACGTAGTCGCCGGCCCGCGACGCCAGATAGATCGCCACGCCGGCCATGTCCTCGTCGGTGCCGATGCGGCCTGACGGAATGCGCCGCGCCGTTTCTTCCGCCTGGTCGCGCGCCACTTTGTTCATCTCCGAAGCGAAGGCGCCGGGCGCGATGCCGCTGACCACGATGTTGTCCTGGACCAGCCGCAGCGACATCCGCTTGATGAGGTGGATGAGGCCGGCCTTGCTGGCCGCGTAGGAATAGGTTTCCAGCGGGTTGACCGACACCCCGTCGATCGACGCCACGTTGATCACCTTGGCCGGCCGGTCGCGCGCGGCGGCCTTGAGCTGTGGGTGAAACGCCTGGGTCAGAAAGAAGGGCGACTTGAGATTCAGGTCCATCACCTTGTCCCAGCCCTTTTCGGGAAAGGTGTCGAACGGCTCGCCCCAGGCCGCGCCGGCGTTGTTCACCAGGATGTCGAGCGCCGGCTCGCGCTGAGCGAACGCCGCTGCCAGGCCCTTCGCGCCGGCGACGGTGGAGACGTCCGCCGGCAACGAAAAACACGGCCCCAGCTCCGACAGCTCGCGCGCGGCCTGGTCGCAGGCGTCCGCCTTGCGCGAGGAGATGTAGACCCGTGCACCGTGGCTGAGGAGGCCGCTGGCGATCATGCGGCCGATGCCGCGCGAACCGCCGGTGACCAGCGCCGTGCGGCCCTGCAGGGAAAAAAGATCTTTCATGGCTGCGCTCCTGGAGGAAGTATCGAGCGTATCGCCGCGGCGCGCATTGGCAATCACCTTGATGACAGGCCAGCGTCCGAAGCGCTAACATTCCGCCGGTTTGCAACCCAGGAGTCACCATGACGTTGAACACCATCCGCCGCGCCTTCACGCTCTCGGCCGGCGCGGCCCTGCTGCTCTCGGCCTGCGCCCACACCGGGCAGGACGCGCGCGCTGTCCTCGAACAGGCCGACCAGGCCATGGGAGGCAGCAACCTGAAGACATTGCGCTATTCGGGACGGGGCTCGGGGGGCACCTTCGGCCAGGCGTTCCTGCCGGAAGTGGCCTGGCCGCGCGTGGTTTACACCAGCTTCTCGCGCGACGTCGATTACGCCAACGCGGCAATGCGCGAGGAGTTCGTGCGCACGCGCGCACAGCCCGCGGGCGGCGGTGGGCTACCGCCGATGGGCATGGGTGACCAGCGCGCCATCGGCTTGTTGCGCGGAAGCAGTGCCTGGAACCTGGCCGGGCAAACGCCGTCCGCCGCGCCGCTGGCAGTCGACGGTCGCATCCACGACCTGTGGACGACACCCCATGGTGTGATCAAGGCGGCATTGAAGAACGGCGGCACGGTGCGCACGGAAGACGGCAAGTCGCTGGTCAGCTTCACCGAGCCAGGGCGCTTCCGCGCCACCGTCCGGATCAGCGCCGCGGGCCTGGTCGAGCGGGTCGATTCGGTGCAGCCCAACCCGGTCTTGGGGGACACGAAAGTGGTGACGCTCTATTCGAACTACCGGGACTTCGGCGGCATCAAGTTTCCGGGCCGCATCGTCCAGGAGCAGGCCGGCTCCAACGTGCTGGAACTCGACGTGGCCGAGGTGGTGCCGAACGCGCCGGTGGCGATCGAGACGCCGCCGTCTGTCCCCACGTTTGTCGAGCGGGTGACCGTGGAGAAGGCGGCGGACGGCGTGTGGTTCCTGACCGGCGGCTCGCACAACAGCGTCGCCATCGAGATGAAGGATCACCTCATCCTGGTTGAAAGTCCGCTCTACGACGGGCGGGCGCTGGCGGTGTTCGCCGAGGCGACCAAGCTCGTGCCCGGCAAACCGGTGCGCACGGTGATCAACTCCCACCACCATTTCGACCACGCCGGCGGCTTGCGGACAGCCGTTGCCGAAGGCGCCACGCTGATCGTGAGCGAGTACGCCTTGAACTGGTATCGCCGGGTGCTGGCCAATCCGAACAGCATCAGCCCGGATGCGATGGCCAGGTCCGGACGGCAGCCAGTGCTGATGCCGGCGACGGCACCGCTCCACCGGATCGAAGACGCGACCAGGACGGTGGAAATTCATCAGCTCGGCGACAGCTTCCACGCCCAGGCGTTCATGATGGTGTGGCTGCCGCGCGAGCGGCTGCTTGTGCTGGCGGACGAGTACACGCCCGGGCCGCCCAATGCGCCGCGGCCGGCGCAGATCAATCCCAATCATCACAACCTGGTGCGCAACATCGAGCGGCTCAAGCTGGACGTCGACCGGATCCTGCCGTTGCACGGCAGGATGGTGCCGGTGGCGGAGCTCTACACGGCGGTCGGCCGGTAGCTCCGCGGGTTCAGGCGGCTCCCGCGCGTGCGCGGCGCCGCTCGAACCAGGCCTGCAGCTCGCCGACCACGCCCTTGCGGAAGGCCAGCACGCAGACCACGAAGATCACGCCGATGATCACGGTGACCCAGGCGCCGACCTTGTCGGCCAGCAGGTCCTGCAGCGAAATCACGACGCCGGCGCCGACCACCGGGCCGAAGAACGTGCCGACGCCGCCCAGCAGACTCATCAGGATGACTTCGCCCGACATCGACCAGTGCACGTCCGACAGCGTGGCGAAGCCCATCACCAGGGTCTTCAGGCCGCCGGCCAGGCCCGCCAGCGCCGAGGACAGCACGAACGCCAACAGCTTGTAGCGGTCCACCTCGTAGCCCAGCGAGATCGCGCGCGGCTCGTTCTCACGGATCATCTTGAGCACTTGCCCGAACGGCGAGGTGACGATGCGCGAAATCGCCAGGAAGCAGGCCAGGAAGATGGCGACGATCAGGTAGTAAAGCGTGAGGTCCGGCTCCAGCGACAGCAGACCGAAGAGCTTGCCGCGCGGGACGCCCTGCAGCCCGTCCTCGCCGCCGGTGAACGGCGCCTGCAGGCAGATGAAGTACACCATCTGCGCCATCGCCAGCGTGATCATCGCGAAATAGATGCCCTGGCGGCGGATCGCCACCACGCCGAACAGCAGGCCGAGCAAGCCGGCGCCGATGCCGGCCGCGATGAGCGCCACCTCCGGCGTCCAGCCCTGCGACTTGATGAACCAGCCGGCGACATAGGCGCCGGTGCCGAAGAATGCGGCATGGCCGAACGACAGCAGCCCGGTAAACCCGAGCAGCAGGTTGAAGGCACAGGCGAACAGCGCGAAGCACAGCAGCTTCATCACGAATACCGGGTACAGGCCGATCAGGGGCGCGACCAGCGCCAGCGCCAGCAGCGCGACATAAGTGAAACTGGCGAGCTTGCCGTTCTTGTTCATGGCGGACATCTATCAGGCTTCCTTGCCGAACAACCCGGCCGGCCGCAGGATCAGGACGATCACCATGACGACGAAGACCACCACGCTGGAGGCCTCGGGATAAAACACGCGGGTCAGGCCTTCGATCACGCCCAGCCCCAGGCCGGTGATGACGGAGCCGAGGATCGACCCCATGCCGCCGATCACGACGACGGCGAACACCACGATGATCAGGTTGGACCCCATCAGCGGCGTGACCTGGATGATGGGCGCGGCCAGCACGCCGGCCATCGCGGCCAGGCCGGCGCCGGCGCCGTAGGTGAGCATCACCATCAGCGGCACGTTGACGCCGAAGGCCTGCACCAGTTTTGCATTCTCGGTGCCGGCGCGCAGGTAGGCACCGAGCCGGGTGCGCTCGATCAGGAACCAGGTGCCCAGGCAGACCAGCAGTGAGGCCAGCACCACGAAGGCCCGATAGTTAGGCAACACCATGAAGCCCAGGTTGGTGGCGCCCGACAACAGCTCCGGCACCGGATAGGACTGGCCTGAGACGCCGTACTGGTCGCGGAACACGCCCTCCAGGATCAGTGACAGGCCGAATGTGAGCAGCAGGCCGTACAGCGGGTCGAGCCCGTACAGCCGCTTGAGGAAGGCCCGCTCGATGACCACACCGAGCACGCCGACGAGAAGGGGAGCCAGCACCAGGGCGAACCAGAAATTGATGCCGAACTTGTCAAGCATGATCCACGCCGCGAAGGCGCCCACCATGTACAGGGCGCCGTGCGCGAAGTTCACGATGTCCAGCAGGCCGAAGATCACCGCCAGCCCGAGGCTGAGCATGGCGTAGAACGCGCCATTGACCAGCCCCAGCATCAGCTGGCCGAGAAACGCCTGGTGGGGAATGCCGAAGATTTCCATTGGATCCGCAGGTTCAGGGAAGCAGCACCCGGCGCCGGGCCGGCTGCTGTCCGCCTTGTTGGTACGTGGTTGTTATTTCTTCAGCAGAGAGCATTTGCTCTCGGCAACCGTCGTGAAAGCCTGGTCGCCCGGGACCTTCGCGATCAGCTTGTAGTAGTCCCACGGCGTGATCGACTCCTTGGCCGACTTGACCTGGAACAGGTACATGTCGTGGATCATGCGGCCGTCAGCGCGCACGGTGCCCTTGCTGTAGAAGTCGTCGTACGTCATCGACTTGAGTGTGGACATCACCTTGTCGCCGTCGGTGGTGCCGGCGGTCTGCACAGCCTTCAGGTAATTCATGGTGGCCGAGTAGTCGGCAGCCTGCAAACTGGACGGCATGCGCTTGTACTTGTCGAAGAAGCGCTTGGCGAACTTGCGCGATGCGTCGTCCTGGTTCCAGTACCAGCTGTCGGCCAGTTGCAGGCCTTCGGTGTTGGCCAGGCCCAGGCTGTGCACGTCGTTGATGAACACCAGCAGGCCGGCGACCTTCATCGTCTTGGTGATGCCGAATTCCTTGGCTGCCTTCATCGCGTTGGTGAAATCGCCGCCGGCGTTGGCCAGGCCCAGGATCTGGGCCTTGGAGCCCTGCGCCTGCAGCAGGAAGGAGGAGAAGTCAGAAGCGTTCAGCGGGTGGCGCACGGTTCCCACCACGGTGCCGCCGTTGGCCTTGACCACGCTGGCCGCGTCACCTTCCAGCGAGTAACCGAAGGCGTAGTCGGCCGTCAGGAAGAACCAGGTCTTGTTGCCGGCCTTGACCAGCGCGTTGCCCGCCACCTTGGCCAGCGCCACGGTGTCGTAGGCGTAGTGAATGGTGTAGGGCGAGCAGTCTTCATTGGACAGGCGGGCCGAGCCGGCGCCGATCGAGATGAAGGGACGCTTCTTTTCCTTGGCGACCGTGGCCATGGCCAGGTTGGTGCCGGAGCTGGTGCCGCCGATCAGCAGCGACAGGTTGTCCTTGTCCATCCACTCGCGGGCCTTGGAGCTGGCCACGTCGGCCTTGTTCTGGTGGTCGGCCGAGACCACTTCGATCGGACGGCCCAGCACCTTGCCGCCGAAGTCCTGGGTCGCCCACCTGATCATCTCGGCGCCCGCCGGGCCGTCGATGTCCGCGTACAGGCTCGCCATGTCGGTGATGAAGCCGGTGCGTACCGGGCCGGTCTGGGTCTGGGCGATGGCGGCATAGCTGCCGAGGCCGACTGCCAGCGCTGCAACGAGGGTCTTGAGTTTCATTGTTGTCTCCTGAGTGAAAAAGATGTGGGCCTGGACCGCGGAACAGCCGCCTAGACGCCGAGATACTCCTGCAGCATGCCCATGTTGTCGGCCAGCTCGAACTGCGCGAACTGCTTGACGATGCGACCGTGCTCCATCACATAGAAACGGTCGGCCAGCGGCGCGGCGAACCGGAAGTTCTGTTCCACCAGCACGATGGTGTAGCCCCTGGCCTTGAGCATGCGGATCATTTCGGCCAGCTTCTGCACGATCACGGGGGCCAGGCCCTCGGAGATCTCGTCCAGCAACAGCAGCCGGGCGCCGGTGCGCAGGATCCGGGCCACGGCCAGCATCTGCTGCTCGCCGCCCGAAAGCCGGGTTCCGGGGCTGGACGCGCGCTCCTGCAGGTTGGGGAACATGGCGTAGATCTCGTCCACGCTCATGCCGCCGGGGGCGATCACCGGGGGCAGCATCAGGTTTTCCTCGGCCGACAAACTGGCGAAGATGCCGCGCTCTTCCGGGCAGTAGCCGACTCCCAGCCGCGCCACCTTGTGCGGCGGCAGCTTGATCGCTTCCTCGCCATTGATCCGGATGGAGCCTTTGCGCGCTCCGGTGAGGCCGACGATCGCCCGCATGGTGGTTGTGCGGCCGGCGCCGTTGCGCCCCAGCAGGCAGACCACTTCGCCTTCGTTGACCGTCAGGTCGACGCCATGCAGGATGTGCGATTCGCCGTACCAGGCGTTCAGACCCTCGATGTGAAGCAGTTCTTTTGTCATAGAGGCCTCCGACGGGCCGCCATGGCGCAGGCCTGTCCTGCGCTTTGCTGGGACGCGCAGGCGTGGGCCCCCTCGGGGGGCAGCGCGCGACACGAAGCGAAAAGCGTGGGGGTCATTTAGTGGGCGCCTTGCAGCGCCGCGTCGGTCGTGCCCATGTAAGCCTCGATCACCAGCGGGTTGGCCGACACCTCGGCATAGGGACCGTCGGCGATGATGGCGCCGCGCTGCAGCACCGTGATGCGGTCGGCGATCGACGACACCACGTTCATGTTGTGTTCCACCATCAGGATGGTGCGGCCGGCCGAGACCTTCTTGATCAGGTCGGTGACACGGCTCACGTCTTCGTGCCCCATGCCCTGGGTCGGTTCGTCCAGCAGCATCAGCTCGGGCTCCAGCGCCATGGTGGTGGCCAGTTCCAGCGCGCGCTTGCGGCCGTACGGCAGGTTGACCGTCATTTCGTCGGCGAAGTCCTGCAGGTCCACGGTGGCCAGTAGCTCGCGGGCCCGGTCGTGCAGGGACGCCAGCGTCCGCTCGGACTTCCAGAAATGGAACGAGTTGCCCAGGTTGCGCTGCAAGGCGGCGCGCACGTTTTCCAGCACTGTCATGTGCGGGAACACCGCCGAGATCTGAAAGGAGCGGACGATGCCGCGGCGCGCCGTCTGGGCCGGCCGCTCGTGGGTGATGTCGGTCCCGTTGTAGGCGATCGAGCCGGAAGTCGGGTGCAGGAACTTGGTCAGCAGGTTGAAGAACGTGGTCTTGCCGGCGCCGTTCGGGCCGATCAGCGCGTGGATGTGGCCTCGGCGCACCTTGAGGTCGACGTTGTTGACCGCGACGAAGCCCTTGAACTCCTTGGTCAGGCCTGTCGTCTCGAGGATGAACTCAGCTGGCAAATCACGCTCCTGCGGCATCGAACTCCATGGGCCCGCTGACGGGCAAAGATGGCGAATCCTAAGGATCCGTGCTGCAGTGCGGTAGTGGGTAAAGCCCTAGGTAGTACTGCGTGCCGCGGATGCGGCCGCGGCAAACCGGGCGGAGCCGATGCTGTCAGGAAGCTGACACTGTGGGGGTCGGCCGGTTTCTCACATGTTGCGCCGGTACTGGCCGCCGACTTCAAACAGCGCATTGGTGATCTGCCCGAGCGAGCAGACCCGCACCGCGTCCATCAGGACCTCGAACACGTTGAGGTTGTCGATCACGGCCTGTTGCAGGCGCTTCAGCGTGGCCGGGGCCTCGCCGGCATGGCGCTGGTGGAACTGCTGCAGCCGTTTCAGCTGGCTTTGCTTCTCGTCGTCGGTGGAGCGGGCCAGTTCCAGCTTGTCCTGCACGGCGTCGCCGTGCGGATTGCGGAAGGTGTTGACGCCGACGATTGGCAACTCGCCGGTGTGCTTGAGCATCTCGTAGTGCATCGACTCGTCCTGGATCCGGCCGCGCTGGTAGCCGGTTTCCATTGCGCCCAGCACGCCGCCACGCTCGGCGATCCGCTCGAATTCAGCCAGCACCGCTTCTTCCACCAGTTGGGTCAGTTCCTCGATGATGAATGCGCCCTGGCTCGGGTTCTCGTTTTTGGCCAGTCCCCATTCCCGGTTGATGATCAGCTGGATCGCCATGGCTCGCCGCACGCTGTCCTCGGTGGGCGTGGTGATGGCCTCGTCGAAGGCGTTGGTGTGCAGCGAATTGCAGTTGTCGTAGATCGCGATCAGCGCCTGCAGCGTGGTGCGGATGTCGTTGAACTGGATCTCCTGCGCGTGCAGGCTGCGGCCGGAGGTCTGGATGTGGTACTTCAGCTTCTGGCTGCGCTCGTTGGCGCCATACTTTTCCTTCATCGCCACCGCCCAGATCCGGCGGGCGACCCGGCCCATCACCGTGTATTCGGGATCCATGCCGTTGGAGAAGAAGAACGACAGGTTGGGCGCGAAGTCGTCGACATGCATGCCGCGCGCCAGATACGCTTCCACGAAGGTGAAGCCGTTCGACAGGGTGAAGGCCAGCTGGCTGATCGGGTTGGCCCCGGCCTCGGCGATGTGATAGCCGCTGATCGACACCGAGTAGAAGTTGCGCACGTTATGGTGCACGAAGTACTGGGCGATGTCGCCCATCACCTTGAGGCTGAACTCGGTCGAGAAGATGCAGGTGTTCTGGCCCTGGTCTTCCTTCAGAATGTCAGCCTGCACCGTGCCCCGGACATTCGCGAGCACCCACTCGCGGATCTTGGCCGCCTCGGTGTCGGTCGGTTCGCGGGCGTTGTCGGCCACAAACTTCTCCAGGTTCTGGTCAATGGCGGTGTTCATGAACATCGCCAGGATCGTCGGCGCCGGGCCGTTGATGGTCATCGAGACCGAGGTCGACGGGCTGCACAGGTCGAAGCCGCCGTACAGCACCTTCATGTCGTCCAGCGTGGCGATCGACACGCCGGAGTTGCCGACCTTGCCGTAGATGTCGGGCCGTGGGTCGGGGTCGTTGCCGTACAGCGTGACCGAATCGAAGGCGGTGGACAGGCGCTTGGCAGCCATGCCGGAGCTGAGCAGCTTGAAGCGGGTGTTGGTGCGGAAGGCGTCGCCTTCGCCGGCGAACATGCGGGTCGGATCCTCGCCCTCGCGCTTGAAGGCGAACGTGCCGGCGGTGTACGGATAGCTGCCCGGCACGTTGTCCAGCATCAGCCACTTGAGGATCTCGCCGTGGTCTTCGTACGTCGGCAGGCTGACTTTGCGGATGGTGGTGCCCGACAGCGACTTGGTGGTGAGCGCGGTGCGGATTTCCTTGTCGCGGATCTTCACCACGTATTCGTCGCCGGCGTAGGCCTTCTGCATGTCGGGCCATTGCTGCAGCAGGTGCAGCGCATCCTTGTCCATGCGGGCCTTGCGCTGACCGCCCAGGTCCAGCGCCGCCTCGGCGTCCGGCGCCCGGTCCGGCTTGTC
>JACMQP010000257.1 GCA_014376915.1 Ramlibacter sp. | reverse complement strand
CGTATTCATGTTCACCGGCGTTGCGGTCGCCGACTGCAGCACAGTGACGTAAGGCCGCAATGCCGCGACCGTCCCGGGCGGCAGGCCCAGCCATGTCAGCTGCTCCACCCGTTGCGGCATCAGCGGCGCCTGCGGCGACGAGCGGTTGGCCGGGCTGGTATCGGCGGCAAAGCGCAGGTTTTCGGCCAGCGTCGCGAGCTGCGCCGGCGGCAGTCCGAGCAGTTCGAACAAGCGCGTGAAACTGCGCATCCACGTTTCGGAGATCTTCCCGCCCTCGACCAGCTTGTTGACGTTCAGCAGCGATTGCAGGTCGACGATCTGGCCCGAGAGAAACGCGTCCATGGTGTCGTCGCCGGTGGCCGCGGCGGCGACGCCTTTTTCGGCTGCCAGGAAGGTCGACAACCTGGCTTCTTCCAGCGGCACCGCCCAGGGCTCGGACAGGTAGTCCGTCCCGCCGCCCCTGACGTCCTCGCTCAGGATCAGTCGGGCCCAGTCCAACGCGCCGGTGAGGATCCACGCTGACTGCACCCGGGCGCGTTCGGCCTGTTCCACCTCGATGCCTCGCCACTGCTGCCACATGGCCGCGGCGGCGAAGGTCGCCACCAGCGTCACGGTGAGCATTGCCATCAGCAGCGCCGCTCCGCGCTGGGCCTTCCCTTGTGTCATCACTTGCCGCCTCCCAGCGTGGGCCGGGCCCAGTCGCGGGTGATCTGTCCGGCCAGCGCCTGCCCGGGCGGCAGCGTCAGCACCAGCCGCACGCCGTCGGGAATGACGGGCGCCGCCTGGGCAGCCACCGCAGTGGCTGCTGCGTCGGTCAACCCGGGTTGCGCGAGCGCCGCCGCGCCGGGTGCGCCGGCATCGCTGGATTGCGGATTGGTCCAGGCGTCGCTGCGAAAGTAGAAGACATGCCACTCCTGCAGCGGTGTGATCGCGACTTCGAGCAGGCGCTCGGCATCGCCCGGCGACTGCGACCACTGATCGGCGGTCAGCCACGCCTGATCGAGCTGGCCGCGGGTGGTGACCGGCAGCGATTGCCAACGCAGCCACTGACCGGCGCGTAGGGTCCATCCGACCACCAGCACGCCACTGCCCGGGTCGGTCGTATCGCGCCGGGTGAGCCGCAGCACGCGGCCATTCCAGTCCAGCGCCGCCGCGTTCGGCAACTGGAGGATCGCGTCGAGGTCAGCGCTCCATTGGTCCAGCCCGACCTGCAGCGCAAGCACTTCGTCGGCCCGGGCCGACGTGAACGCCTGGGCTCGCGCCATGCCGTCCAGGCCGCGCCAGCTCATGACCGCGAGCAGCGCCATGGCGAACAGGGCCACCAGCAGCTCCACCAGCGTGAACCCGTGGGCGCGGCGGCGCAGCGCCATCAGAACCGGCCGACCACGGTCGACAGCCGCAGCACCGGCGACTGGCCGTTCAGCACCTGCGCGTCGACCCGGCGGAAGCTTGGGTTGGGCGTCGGGAGCACGCCCACGACCACGCTGAAGGGGCGACCGGCCTGTTCGCAGGGCACTGTGCTTTCGCCGACGCCAGGCATCTGGCGCGACAACCGCACCTTGACCAGTTCGTTTTCGGCGCAGATGTGCGCCAGCAGCACGTCCGACTGCCGCAGTGCGTTGTTGGTGAGCGCGGTGGTGGCCTGCAAGCCGGCGACCAGCGCGATGGCGACGATGCCCAGCGCCACCAGCACTTCGATCAGCGTAAAGCCGCGCTGCTTCACGGCTGCTCCGGGCTGACGGCGAACGGCCGCAGGCCGTCGGTAGCGATCTGAAGGCTGCGGCCCGGCAGCGTGGACGATCCGAGGACCACCTGCTGGCGCCCGATGATCGGTTCCGGCCCCAGCTGCAGCTGGCTGGTGCCGCGCACTTCGGTGGTCGGCTCCAGCCACTGCCCTGGCAGCGCATCGGCGGGCAGGCCGTCGAAGCGGAAGCCGCCGGCGACGGCGCGCCACCGCACCGGCCGGCCGCTGGTGCGCGACTGCGCGCGGGCCGACTCGAGCAGTGCAGCCAGGCGCTGGGCTTCGCGCTCGAGCTGGGTGGCTGCGCTGTCGCGCAGCGCGAAGCTCACGCCCGCGCTGGCGATGGCGATGATCGCCACCACCACCAGCAACTCGAGCAGCGTGAAGCCCGACCGGCGTGCCCTGCCCGCAAGCCCGGGGCCGGCCAGCCTACTGCCAGGAGCCGACGTCGGCATTCTTGCCCTCGCCGCCTGGCTGGCCGTCGGCGCCGAAGGACATCACGTCGATCTCGCCCTTGACACCGGGATTGAGGTACTGGTACGGCCGGCCCCAGGGATCGTTGGGCAGCTTTTCCAAATACGGCTTCCAGTTCGGCGGAATGGCGCCGGCCGTGGGCTTGGCCACTAACGCCGCCAGCCCCTGTTCGCCGCTCGGGTAGCGCTGGTTGTCCAGCCGGTACAGCTTAAGTGCCTGCATCAGGTTGTTCACGTCCGTGCGCGCGGCAGTCGCGCGCGCATCGTCGGCGCGGTCCAGCACATTGGGAACGATCAGTGCGGCAAGGACGCCGATGATGACCAGCACCACCATCAGTTCGATCAGGGTGAAGCCGGCCTGGGCGCGGCGCTTCATGGTCGTGCAGAGTGAGTTCATGTCGCTTTCGATTGGATCGCATCCATGATAATCGTCGCATATGGCAACGAGTGTGCAAAGCAGGTGGGCGGTGCGCGGGGTGACCCTGGGCTTGTGGCTGCTGGCCGCTGGCAGTTGTGTCTACTGGGGCCTGCGGGTCGCGCCGCGTGCGGTGCCGCTGGCGGTGGTGGCGCCGGCGCCATCGGTTTTCGCCGCGGATCCGGCTGCCGTGGCGCGCCTGCTCGGCGCCAATCCCGAGGCTGCCGCTCCCGCCGGGGCACCGATGGCCAGCCTGGCCAGTCGCTTCAGCCTGCTGGGCGTGGTGGCCGCACGGTCGCGCCGCGGAGCGGCCCTGATCGCGGTCGACGGCAAGCCGGCGAGACCGTTCCGCGTCGGCTCGGCGATCGACGAAGGCCTCATGCTGCAGTCAGTGGAAGGCCGGCGCGCCGTTCTGGGCGCAAGTGCCAGCGGGCCTGCGGTGCTGACGCTGGAACTGCCGCCGATCAAACGCTGACGTCTAGCTCTGCAGGAAGAGCCGGTAGACCGGGTTGTCGGTCTCTTCGACCGACGGATAGCCGAGGGTGGCGAGAAAGGCCTTGAAGGCCTTGTTGTCCGCCGCCGGCACCTGCAGGCCGACGAGGATGCGCCCGTAGTCGGCGCCCTGGTTGCGGTAGTGAAACAGCGTGATGTTCCAGTTCGGCCGCATGTGCGACAGGAACTTGAGCAGCGCGCCGGGCCGTTCGGGAAACACGAAGCGCAGCAACCGCTCGTCCTGCGCGAGCGTGGAATGACCGCCCACCATGTGGCGGATGTGTTCCTTGGCCAGTTCGTCGTGGGTTAGGTCCAGCGCCTCGAAGCCATGCCGGCCGAAGTTGGCTGCGATCCGGCCCGACTCGCCCTTGCCGTGGGTGGTCAGGCCGACGAACACGTGGGCCCGCGCCGAATCGCTGATCCGGTAGTTGAATTCGGTCACGTTGCGGGGCCCGCCCGGCAGGTTCCCGATCAG
Source organism: Ramlibacter sp. (assembly GCA_014376915.1). Next base: position 2,168 of record JACMQP010000257.1, on the reverse strand, counting down.
CTCGCAGAAGCGCTTGAAGCTGCCGCGTTCCTCGGGGATCGTGACCGCGAACAGCGCCTCGCGCTCCTCGCCGACCTCGGCCCGCTCAGCCACGAACCGGAGCCGGTCGAAGTTCATGTTGGCACCGCACAGGATCGCCGCATAGGTTTCGCCGCGCGTCTTGTTGGCGGCGACGTACTGCTTGATAGCGGCCACCGCCAGCGCCCCGGCCGGCTCGACGATGCTGCGCGTGTCGATGAATACGTCCTTGATCGCGGCGCAGACGGCGTCGGTGTCGACCGTCATGAATTCGTCGACCAAGTCCCGGGTGATGCGGAAGGTCTCCTGGCCCACCAGCTTCACCGCAGTGCCGTCCGAGAAAAGGCCCACGTCCGCCAACGTGACGCGCTTGCCAGCCGCGACCGATTGCGCCATCGCGTCCGAATCGTTCATCTGCACGCCGATCACGCGGATCTCGGGCCGCACCGCCTTGATGTAATTGGCCACGCCCGAGATCAGGCCGCCGCCGCCGATCGCGACGAACACGGCGTCCAGCGGCCCCTGGTGCTGGCGCAGGATCTCCATCGCGATCGTGCCCTGGCCGGCGATCACGTCGGGATCGTCGAAGGGGTGGACGAAAGTGAGCTGCTGTGCCTTCTCCAGTTCGGCCGCCTTCTCGTAGGCGTCCGAATAGCTGTCACCATGCAGGATCACCTCGGCGCCCAGTGCCTTCACGGCGTCGATCTTGACCTGGGGCGTGGTGACCGGCATCACGACCACCGCGCGCGCGCCCAGCTTGTGCGCCGAGAGAGCCACGCCCTGGGCATGGTTGCCGGCCGAGGCGCAGATCACGCCGCGCGCGAGCTGCTCCGCTGTCAGGTGGGCCATCTTGTTGTACGCGCCGCGCAACTTGAAGCTGAACACCGGTTGCTGGTCTTCGCGCTTGAGCAGCACCTTGTTGTGTAGCCGGCGGCTGAGGTTTTTCGCCGGTTCCAGCGCAGACTCCACCGCCACGTCGTACACCTTGGCGGTCAGGATTTTCTTCAGGTAATCGGCGGGCTTGAGCGGCTTGATCATGTCGGGAAGATGATAAGCGGCGGCAAAAAGCGCAGGAAAAAAGCCCCCGTGCCTGACGGCTCGGGGGCTGAATCCACCAAAGGAAAGGTGGAGGAGACAATCGACGCAGCCGCCTCGCGGCGCTGCTCGAAATCAGTATATCCCCAGTTTTGCTGCGTTGCAGCATGCGCCTCAGCTTGGGGCAAGATGGGAGGTTTTACATCAACACTGGAGTCGGACATGGAATGCACGGTGAGCTGGACCGGTGCCTCGGGCACCCGGTCCGGAATGGGATTCGTGGCGGAGACCGGCAGCGGCCATGTCCTGGTCATGGATGGCGCGGTCGACGACCAGCAGCCTGCGAACGGTGGCCAGAATCTGGCGCCGCGGCCGATGGAAACGGTGTTGGCCGGCGCCGGCGGCTGCACCGCCTACGACTTGGTCCTGATCCTCAAACGGGGCCGTCATGACGTGCGCGGCTGCACGGTCAAGTTGACCTCCGAGCGAGCAGCCACCGACCCGAAGGTGTTCACCAAAATACACCTGCACTTCACCGTCACCGGCAAGGTGCCGGCCAGCGCCGTGGAACGCGCCATCGCCATGAGCCACGAGAAATATTGTTCGGCCACCATCATGCTGGCCAGGACGGCTGACATCACCACCAGCTTCGACCTGCGGGAACCCTGAGCCCGGCCGGGCTACACGTAATACGCGGTCGTCGTCATAAGCTTCGCGGCGGCTTGCATCAGGCCGCGCACCGGCGCCGGCAGCGCGATTCCCCCCGCCTGCATGGCGAGCGCCGCGTGGGAGGCTTCGTCCTCTTTCATCTGAGCCACGATCGCCTTGGACGCGTGATCGCCGGCGGGCAGCTGTTCCAGGTGGCCTTGCAGGTGCGCTTCTACTTGGCGCTCGGTTTCGACCAGAAACCCGAGGCTGACCCGGTCGCCCAGCCGGCCAGCCAGCAGGCCCAGGCCGAAGGCGCCGGCATACCAGAGCGGATTGAGCAGGGACGGCCGCGCCCCCAGCTCGTCCAGCCGGCCCTGGGTCCAGGCCAGATGGTCGGTTTCCTCGCGCGCGGCCTGCTCGAAATGGGTCTTGAGGGCCGGATCGCGGGTGGTCAGCGACTGCGCGCT
>JACMQP010000256.1 GCA_014376915.1 Ramlibacter sp. | reverse complement strand
TTGGCCCGGTACTGCTTGTGCTTGTAGGGCCCGCCCACCAGGTTGACCACCTGGTTGCCCTCGATCGCGCTGGTGCGCGGAAACATCGAGTACGGACCGATGCCGGTCAGATCGTCGATCTCGAAGGCCTGGATGGCGCCGTCGCGGTTCACCGCGATGCGGCCCCTGACCCGGTGATGCCGGGCGTGGATGTCGCTGGTGAACGACTCGAGCCGGTCGGCGACGAACTTCACCGGACGGCGGCACAGGATCGACAGGGCGACGGTGGCGAAGTCGTCGGGATAGGCGTGGACCTTGATGCCGAAGGAGCCCCCGACGTCCTTGCAGACCACCCGCACCGCCGATTCGGGCAGGTCGAACTGGCGCGCGTACAGGTCCTGCATCATGTGCGGGGCCTGGAACGAGTGGTACACCGTCAGCCGCTGGTCGGCGGGGTTCCAGTCGGCGATCTGGCAGCGCGGCTCCAGCGTCACCCCGGTGTGGCGGCCGAATTCGAAGGTGGCTTCGGCCACCGCGTCGGCACTGTCGAAGGCGGCGTCGACGTCGCCGGTGTCGAGGCTGCGCGCAAAGCACAAATTGTCGCCCAGCTCCGGGTGGATCAGCGGCGTGGCGGGATCGAGCGCAGTCTCCATGTCCACCACCGCTGGCAACCGCTCGAACCGCACGTCGATCAATTGCAGCGCGTCTTCCGCCTGCTCGCGGGTCTCGGCCACGATCGCCACCACCGGTTCGCCCTGCCAGCAGGCCCGCTCCATCGCCAGCGGATACTGCGGCGCCGACTTCATCCCCGCCAGGTGGCCGAGCGTCGCCACCCAGGGCTTGCAGACTTTGGCCAGCGCCGGGCCGTCGGCCACCATGATCACCCCGGGCATCCCGCGCGCGGCCGACGCCTCGATGCCGGTGATGCGGCAGTGGGCCACCGGGCTGCGCCAGTACACGACATGCGCCATCCGCGGCAGCTCGATGTCGTCGACATAGCAGCCCTGGCCCTCGACCAGCCGGCGCGCGCTCGGACGCGGACTGCTGGCGCCGATGTAGCGCGGGTCGTCGGTCAGCGGGTGCAGCGGCGCCGGCTCCTGGACCGTGCGTTGCGGGCGCTCTTCGACCTCGGGGCCCAGCCGTTGCCCAGCGATGACGGTGCTCACGATTTCACCCCTTGAGCGATGGGGCGTCCGGCCCGCGCGTCCAGGGTTTCGCAGATGGCATCGACGATCGCGTGGTAGCCGGTGCAACGGCAGTAATTGCCGCTCATCCACTCGCGCACTTCGGTGCGGCTGGCGTCGGGCTTGTGCTCCAGCAGCTCCTTGGCCGCCATCACCATACCCGGCGTGCAAAAGCCGCACTGCAGCGCGTTGTGCCGCACGAACGCGTCCTGCAGGTCACGCACATCGCCGTCCTGGCTCAGGCCCTCGATGGTGCGCACGCTGCCACCCTGGCACTGCAGCGCCAGCGTGAGGCAGCCGCGCACGATGCGACCGTCGACTTCCACCGTGCAGGCGCCGCAGACGCCGTGCTCGCACCCCAGGTGCGAGCCTTTCAGTCCGAGTTGCTGGCGCAGGAAATCCACCAGGTGCTGGCGCGGCCGGACACTGCGCTGCTGCGCCTGGCCGTTGACAGTCAGATTCAGGGTCTGGAATTCAGCCATCGGGACTCCGTCGGTCAATGAAAACAGGCACGGTCAAATCGCCTCATGCCGCAAGTGCGCTGCGGCTTGCGTGCGCCGCGCCGAGCAGGCGCCGTGCCAGCACTGCGGCCAGGTGGCGCTTGGTCGCGCCCGCATGGGTGAGGTCCGGCAGGGGGTCGAGTTCGGCCTTGAGCGATGCCACCGCGATCTCCACCGTTGTCGCATCCAGCACCTTGCCGGCCAGCACGGCCTCGGTGCGGCGAGCCCGCACCGGCGTGCCGCCGATGCCCAGGAACGACAGCCGCGCGGTCCGCAGCGTCGTGCCCTCGAACCGGGCCGCCACGGCCAGGCCGACAGTCGCGTAGTCGCCATGGCGCCGGCAGAGTTCTTCGAAAGCGAACCAGTCGCCGACGCTGGCCAGTGGTACATCGGCCCCGACCACGATCTCGTCGGGCTGCAGGTCGGTGGTGTACAGCGCGGCGAAAAAGTCGGTGGCAGCGATCCGCCGCTGGCCGGCCGGCCCCTGCACCACCACCACGCCGTCGATGGCGGCCAGGCAGCAGGGCCACTCGGCGGCGGGGTCGCCAAAAGCGATCGAGCCGCCCCAGGTTCCGGCGTTGCGGATGGCGCGGTGCGCAATGTGCGGTGCGGCGGCTGCGAGCAGCGGCGCGTGCTCGGCGACCAGGGCCGAGTCTTCGATCTCGCAATGGGTCACCAGCGCGCCGATGTGGAGGCGATCGCCGCGCAGCGCAATCCCGCGCAACGCTTCCAGGCCGCCGATGTCGATCAGCAGCGCCGGCTCCGACAGCCGCATGTTGAGGGTGGCCAGCAGGGTCTGCCCGCCGGCCAGGATGCGGGCATCGTCACCATGTTCGGCCAGCAGCGCCAGCGCATGGTCGACGCTCTGCGCCTTGACGTAATCGAAATCGGGTGACTTCATTCGGGCTCCTAGAACAGGCGTGCGCCGATCCAGACGCCGAAGCCGGTGGCGCCGACCCCCATCAGGAACCAGAGCAGACGGGGCACTTCGACGCCAATG
>JACMQP010000255.1 GCA_014376915.1 Ramlibacter sp. | reverse complement strand
GCCGAGGTCGAGGCGCTGCGCGAGAAGATCGAGGCCGCCGGTATGCCTGCCGAGGTCAAGGAGAAGGCGCTCAAGGAGCTGCTGCGCCTGGAGCGCACCCCCGGTGGCAGCCCCGAGGGCACCGTCGTGCGCAACTACATCGACTGGCTGGTTGACGTGCCGTGGAGCAAGCGCGACGAGGAAGTGCTCGACATCGTCCGCACGCGCGGCATCCTCGACGACGACCATTATGGCCTCGACGACGTCAAGGAGCGCATTCTGGAGTTCCTGGCGGTGCGTCAGCTGACCCACAAGCCCGACGAACTCGACGAGAACGGCGTCAAGAAGCAGCGTACCGCCGAAGAGCGCATCGACGACGCCGAGCTGCGCGCGCCGATCCTGTGCCTCGTCGGCCCTCCCGGTGTCGGCAAGACGAGCCTGGGCAAGAGCGTGGCCCGGTCTCTCAACCGCAAGTTCATCCGCATGGCATTGGGCGGCGTGCGCGACGAAGCCGAGATCCGCGGTCACCGCCGCACCTACATCGGCAGCATGCCTGGCCGCATCATCCAGGGCATGAAGAATGCCGGCGTGGTCAACCCGATCGTGCTGCTCGACGAAGTCGACAAGATGAGCAGCGACTGGCGCGGCGACCCTTCGTCAGCCATGCTGGAAGTGCTCGACCCCGAGCAGAACCACACCTTCCAGGACCACTACCTCGAAGTGCCGTACGACCTGTCGCAGGTGATGTTCATCACCACGGCCAACAGCCTCTCGACCATTCCGCGTCCGCTGCTCGACCGGATGGAAGTCATCACCATTCCCGGCTACACCCAGCCGGAGAAGCTGGAGATCGCCAAGCGCTACCGCCTGCCCCGCCAGCTGCGCGGGCACGGCCTGCAGGGCCGAATGGAAGTCACCGACGCGGCGCTACGGCGCATCATCGAGGAATACACCATGGAGTCGGGCGTGCGAAACCTCGACCGCCAGATCAGCAAGCTGGCCCGCAAGGCCGCCCGTGAGCTGCTGGAGAACGCCTGGGAAGGCGTGAAGACCGTGGACGCGGACGACGTGCCCAACTACCTGGGCGTGCCGCTGCACCGCCCCGACCGCATGGAGAAAGAAGCGCAGGTGGGCGTGGCGCAGGGCCTCGCCTGGACCAGCGTGGGCGGCACCATGCTCGTGGTGGAAGCCCTGGCGACCCCCGGTACCGGCAAGATCAACATGACCGGTTCTCTGGGCGACGTGATGAAGGAGAGCGTGTCGGCGGCGGTGGCCTACCTCCGTGCCCACGCCGAGACCTACGGCGCCGACCCCGAGTTCTACAAGAAGATGGACCTGCACGTTCACTTCCCCGACGGCGCGACCCCCAAGGACGGCCCCTCAGCCGGCATCACCATCGCGACCGCCGTCGCCAGCGCCATCACCGGTCGCCCCGCCCGGATGGACGTGGCCATGACCGGCGAGATCAGCCTGCGTGGACGGGTGCTGCCCATCGGCGGCCTGAAGGAGAAGCTGCTGGCGGCCCACCAGGGCGGCATCCGCGAGGTGATCGTGCCCCGCGACAACGAGCCGAACCTGCAG
>JACMQP010000254.1 GCA_014376915.1 Ramlibacter sp. | reverse complement strand
GCACACCATTGCGCTGATGCCGGGCATCACCGACATCGAACGCCGTGACCGAGCGCTGATGGCTTTCACGCTGATGACAGGGGCGCGGGACGGTGCGCTGGCGTCGATGAAGCTCAAGCATGTGGATCTGGCCGCAGGCAGGGTCTTCCAAGACGCCCGCGAAGTGCAGACAAAGTTCAGCAATAGCTTCACGACCTACTTCTTCAACGTTGGCAACGACGTGCGCCAATCTTCGATGACTGGGTGAACTACCTGCGGAAGGAGAAGCTGTGGGGCAACGACGACCCGCTGTTCCCCGCGACGCTGCTGGAACTGGGCGAGGCACGGCAGTTCTAGGCGGTGGGCCTGGCGCGCCGGCCCCGAAGCCCAGCATCGCCGACCCGGGCAATCTTCCGGGCCTCGTACGAGGCGGCGGGCCTGCCGTACTTCAACCCCCATAGGCTAGGACCACCCTCGCACAACTCGGCGAAACCGTGTGCCAGAACCCCGAGCAGTTCAAGGCGTGGAGCCAGAACCTGGGCCGCGAAGGGGTGCTCACGACGTTCCTGAGCAACGGTGCGGTAGCGTCACGGCGCCAGGGGCAGATCATTCAGCCGTTAACGATGGGGGCTGCCCAACCGCACGGGCAGGGGGAAGTGGTGGCACAGGCTGTACTGCAGGCGATGCGTGGGATGGGATTGCTTGGCGGCCAGGGGTAGGCCATCAGAAAGCGCCTGCCATCGCTGCCAGGGCTCGGTAGAACCACTGAGGGGCCGAACCCGCTCGAATGTCAGGTCGCGGCCAACAAGCTGGCGCTGGACCAACGGTAGTCGGCTGACCGCTTGCGACCCAAACCGGGCATCCGCCCGCTGAATTTGACAGCCGTAGAGCAGCCGTTGGCTGGCGCGGTGGCGTCCGCCGCACTGAAGTTGGACACGCTCTTCACCGGCAAGCGCCGTGGCGGCGGCCGTTACGGGCCGCGCGTGCCGCTCAGGGATGGGAACTCGGCCGCAGCAGCGCCCCCCGAGCGCTGGCGCAAGACCACCAGCCGCCGTTGCATGCTCTCGATCTCGGTCGTCTGCCCCGCAATGATCTCCTCTGCCAGCTGGCGCGTGGCCGGGTCTCGGCCGTGTTGCAACACCAGCCGGGCCATGTCGACCGCGCCCGCATGGTGCGGAATCATCATCGCCAGGAAGTCGATGTCGGCGTTGCCAACGTAGCCCGGCCCGTGCATGTCTTGCATCATTCGAGCCATCGACGCGTCCATCTCGCGCTGGAAGGCATCTGCTTGGGTTGATGCGGCGCCGTCTCCCGCCGTGCCGTGATGATGGCCATTCGCGGGCGCGCCTTCCATGCCGTCGTTCACGCTGTCATCCCGCCGTCATTCACGCGGTCACTCACGCCGTCTGCCCCTTGGCACCGACGCGCACATAAACCAGGTTGATGCTCTTCTTGTTGCGCAGCGCACCTGAAGGCAGCGCCAGGGCCCCCAGCGGAACTTGCGCGATGAACGACGGTTTCAGCGGGTCGCTGACATCGAAGGCGCTGCACACCGTCTGGCCGGCGTTCGGCGTGCCGGGCAGCTCGTCCTGCTCATGGGCCACGTACAAGAGGGTGTTCTCCGGGTTGGTCCACAGCCCGTGTGCTTCGCGTCCGTGACTGAAGAACATGCCCACCACCTTGCGCTGGCCGCTCGGCGCGCTGCGGTCGATGATCGCGATCGGGCTGGCCGCCACGCCGCCGGGCCCGCCGTCGTCGATGCGGGCGAGGCTAGCGTAGACCACGCTGCCGCGCGCGTTGCTGACGAACTCGACGTGGTTCGGCCGCGCGCCCGCACCCAGGGGCACGGTGTCGATGACTTCGAAGCCGCCTTGCGTCGAGCGGCAAGACACAGCATCGGCCAGCTTGTGTGACAGCCACAGTTCCGCGCCATCGGGCGTGGTCTTCAGGAAGGGCGTGAAGCCCGGCTTGTCCTGGGCGCTTATGTCCAGCGTGGTCACGCGCTGCGGCCGGCTGTGGCCGTCGGCATTGGCGTTGACGCGAAACACATCGATTTGCGACACCTTCTGGCTCGCCACGAACGCCAGCGTTCCTTCGCGGTTGAACCACACCTGCGCCGGGCCGTTGAGCGTGGGCAGGAACTGGCGGATCGTCGGGCTTGCCTCACCGCCTGCCCCGCCCGCGTTGTCAGTGCCCTTGAGCTGGCGCAGCGCGCGGTCGACGTCGAGGATGGCGATCCGGTCCTCGCCCCGCACCGTCACCCACAGCTCCTTGCCGCTGCGCGTGAAGGTCGGCTCGTGCGGCTCGCGCCCCACCAGCAGGCCGCTGCTCAGGCGCTCGGCGTTGGTCGTCGGCCCGGCTGCCGGGTTCGGGGCGTTGCCGATGACGCGGCGCTGCTCGGCGTCGATCAGGTAAATGTTGCTGGAACCCCGCCCGCTGGTGGCCAGCAGCCGGCCATCGGGCGAGGGCACGGCGCCGTGCGCGTCGATGCAGCCGTGGTACAGCGGCTTGTGGATCATCGCTGCATGGGTGGGCGCCACGCCAGCCGTGACGTAGCGGAACGGCGGCCTCGGGTCCTCGTCGAAGCTGGTCAGGTTGATCGTCGATTCGACGGTGTTCGTGGCGGGGTTGATCACCACCACGGTGTTGGAGTCTTCGTTGGTGATGAACACCCGGTCGCGCGGGTCGATGCCGGTGCCTGCGGTGGCAACGGCCGGCGTAGCGGCAGGGTTCGGGTTCGGCTGCGCCTGGGCGCGGGGCAGCGCCGAAGCAGCCGCCACTGCAAGCGTGAGCTTGAGAACATCGCGTCGTTGAGAAGTCATTTTTTCCCGTCGGTGTGAGAGTGAGTGCGGCTTGAACTTCCCAGACGAAATGCCGCAAGCCAAGGATCTTAGTGGGACGGCTTGACCCCGATCTGCTGACCTGGATGCACGGCACGACCAGGCGGCTGGACGGGGCCTCGCTGCCTGCTCCGGCCGGTTTGAGTTGCTGCAGCAAGGTCGGTATCAGTTCGCTCACGGCCGGATGGATGTGCATGGCCCGCGAGATGACGGTGTACGGCTGGTCGGCCGCCATGATGTCGAGCAGCGAGTGCACCACCTCGTCACCGTTCCTGCCGAGGATGGCTGCATCCATGATGCGCTGCGTGTCGGCGTCGACCAGCACTTTCATGAATCCCTGGGTCTCGCCGGCTTCGCGGGCGCGGGTCGTCGTCGAACAGGTTCGCCACCATGATCTTGTGGTCGTTCCATGCGGTGTGCGTTTACGCACCGCGGCCATTGCAGTCGCCCATGGCCCAGACGCCTTCGGCGCTGGTGCGGCATTGATCGTCGGCCTCGACATAGCCGCGGTCGTCGGTACGGATGTCCGCTCGTTCGAGCCCCGGCCCGTCGGTGTTGGGCTGGCGACCCACGGCCATCAGCACATGGCTGCCGGTGATGCCTTCGTCGCCGCCGCAGGCGGCACCGACGACGATGCGATCGCCCGCGGGTGCTAGGCACAGGCATTCGGCGCCCAGTTCGAAGCGCACGCCTTCGGCCTCCAGGATCGCGCGGATGCCGTCGGACACGTCGGGGTCCTCGCGCGGCAACAGTCGCGAGGAACGCTCGACCGCCGTCACGGCGGCACCCAGCCGGCGCATCAGCTCGCGAACTCCAGGCCGATGTAGCTGCCACCGACGATCACCAGATGCTGGAGCACGGCGTCCAACTCCATCACCGACAGGTTGTTAAGCGTCGTCACGCTGTCGATACCCGGCAGTGCGAAGCGCACCGCGCTCCCGCCGACATTGAGGAAGATGCGCGGCGCGCTCAGGCGGCGCCCGCCCACCTCGAGCGTGGCCGTGCCGACGAAGCGGGCATCGCCGATGATGACCTCGGTACCCTTCAGGCCGCGCATCCAGGCTTCCACGCCCTCGCGCGACTTCGCGGCGATGGCGTCCTTGCGCGCCATCACGCGGGCAATGTCCACGCGCAGGTCCGCCACGTCGAAGCCGAACTCGGCCCCGCGCTGCGCGAGCCGGACGGCGCGCGCTGGCCACCAGCGTCTTAGTAGGCACGCAGCCCACGTTGACGCAGGTGCCGCCGAAGTGGTGCCGCTCAATGACGGCCTTCTTCAGCCCTTCACGGCTGCAGCGGGCGGCGATGCCCCGGCCCGGCTTGACCGGCCCCGACGATGATGGCTTCGAAGTTCTCGGTGTCCATGTTCGCACTCGCAGCAGTGGCTCGAGGGGGCAATATGAGGTCGGTGCAGAGGAATCAAGCGAGCTGACGGCGTGCGAGCCCGGCGCCGTGGGATCCGAAGCCGGTCGCGCTGCCGTTGTGGCTCCGCGGGTGCAGAGGCAGGCTCGCCAGGCCGTTGGAGCAGCGTCTTCGCTGGGCCCGGATCACGCCGGTCGGCCCCCAGATGAAGCCGTGGGAGCCGGGCCAACGGTACGGCGG
>JACMQP010000253.1 GCA_014376915.1 Ramlibacter sp. | reverse complement strand
GGCCACCGACAACGGCGAGAAGATGCCCACCGACAAGCTGGTGGACGTCTCGCCCCTGGCGCTGCGCATGAGCAGCCCCTTCAACGCGGGGTATTGGCTCGCAGCGGCGTAACTTGAAAAGCACTTTGTGTTTTTCAAGTTGACCAGCTCGTAAAAAGCCCGGGAGACCCGGGCTTTTTACTTGGAGGCGCGCTGCATGTTATTCCGCTCGCGGCGCTTTGGACACGCCGGTCGCGAGTGAGAGGTATTCCGTGACCGGCACTTCCTCCGCCCTGCGCTGGATATCGAACGTCCCCGCGAAGTTCTTCTGCTCCAGCCATTTTCCCAGCGTGTGGCGCAGGATCTTGCGGCGCTGGCTGAAGGCGACCTGCACCAGCTCGGACAGCAGCTTCTCGTCCACCGCGGCAGCCGCGGCGCGCGGCACCATCCGCACCACGGCGCTGTCCACCCGCGGCGGCGGATCGAAGGATTCGGGGGGGACGAACAGCACGTTCTCCATCTCGTAGCGCCACTGCAGCATCACCGAGAGCCGGCCGTAGTCACTGGTCGACGGTCGCGCCACCATCCGGTGGACCACTTCCTTTTGCAGCATGAAGTGCTGGTCGTGCACGCTGTCCACAAAGCCGAGCAGGTGGAACAGGATTGGCGTGGAGATGTTGTAGGGCAGGTTGCCGACGACGCGAATCCGGGGTTGGCCCATCAACGTGGCGAGTTCGGCGAAATCGACCTTCAGCACATCGGACTCGATGACGTCGAGCTGGCCGTGGCCGCGCAGCCGTGCCGCCAGGTCACGGTCAAGCTCGATCACGGTGAGCCGGCCAAGACGTTCGACCAGCGGTTGCGTCAGCGCGGCCAGTCCGGGCCCGATTTCCACCATCGCGTCACCCGCACGGGGATCGATCGCGCGCACGATCGCATCGATGATCCCGGCGTCTGCCAGGAAGTGCTGGCCGAAGCGCTTGCGGGGGATGTGCTTCACGAGCGGGCCGCTGCGTCAGAGCGGTGGATCGCGGTACTCCACGTAGGCACGGCCACGCACGTCCTGGGCCCAGCTGATATAGGCCTCATCGAGTTTCTTCTCGCGCACTAGGTTGCGGGCGAGGTCGCGCTGCTCACGCTGGCTGAGCGACGCTTCGCGCCGTTCCATCAGCTGGATCAGGTGGACACCGAAGCGTGACACCAGCGGCTCGGCGATCTGCCCTGGCGACAGGGAATTGAGCGTGTCCTCGAACTCCGGCACGAACAGCCCGGGATTGGCCCATCCGAGGTCGCCGCCGTTGCGTGCACTCGCATCCTGCGAATTTTCCTTGGCGAGCTGGGCGAAGTCGCCCTGGCCGGTTTCGATCCGCTTCTTGAACTCGGCCAGCTTCGCCTGCGCCTGTGCTTCGGTCAATTGCGCGCCCGGCCGCAGCAGAATGTGACGGGCATGGGTCTGGATCACACGGGCGCCCGGCAGTCCGCCTTGGCGCTTTTCGACCACCTTGATGACGTGGAAGCCCGCGCCAGAGCGCACCACCTTGCTGACGCCGCCTTCGCGCAGCGACTGCGTCGCTTCGACGAACAGCGGCGGATAGCGGTCGGCGGTGCGCAGCCCGACGACGCCCCCCGTGGCCGCTGCGCCCGGCGCTTCGGAGAATTCCCGCACCAGCGTTGTGAAGTCTTCACCCGCCGCGGCACGTTCCTGCACCCGCTGGGCCCTGGCCTGCAGCGCCGTCGCCTGCTGGAGGGTTGCCCCGTCGGGAACCGCGATCAGGATGTGGGCAAGGTTGATTTCGACCGCCGATACATCGGTCAGTCCCTGCTGCTCGCGAATGAACTGGTCCAGCTCCAAATCCGTCACGCGGACCTTGGCTTCGAGTTCGCGATCGCGCAGCCGCGTCAGCTGCAACTGGTTGCGCAGATCCTCGCGGAACTGCGACGGTTCCACGCCATCGGCGGCGATGCGACGCCGGAATTCGGCGAGATCGACCTGGTTCTGGCGAGCCAGGTTCTGCTCGGCCTGGTCCAGCATCGCGTCGTCGATCTTGATCCCGGTCTCACGGGCCAGCTGCAGCTGCGCCTTCTCGCTGATCAACCGCTCGAGCACCTGGCGAGCGAGTTCCGGCCGGGGTGGCAGCGTCGTGCCCTGCTGGGCCAGCTGCTGCTCGAAGCGGATCATCCGCGCGCGCACCTCGTTGTTGGTGACAGGCTCCGAGTTGACGACGGCCACGATGTAATCCGCAGCGCGCGGCGAGGCGTCGCCGGCACGAACCGCGGGCCGGTTGCCGCCCAGCTGGGGCGAGACCCGCAGACCCTGGCCCTGTGCGGCAGGGACCAGCGCCATGGCTTGCGCGACGAATGCCAGGCCCAGGACGAAGGCGCGTTGTTTGATCATGCTGTGTTCGGGTTCAATCGTAGTTACTGAAGCGGCTGGGCGAGGTGACCTGTTCGCGCAGGTACTGGTAGCGCGGGATGTTCTCCCTGAGCGACTGCAGCGCACTGGATCCCAGCCGGGTGAAGCCGACGAATTCGAGCTGGAACAAGATCCGCTTGTTGGACGACGAGGTGCTGCTTTGGAGCCGCTCCACCACCACCCGCCCCAGCCAGCAGCCGGCATCGTACTCCAGCCCGACCACGGCATCGACCAGCTTCCTGTCCTGCAGGCTGTAGTTCAGCCGGCCGACGCTGTACCAGCGGCCTTCGCCCTGGCCCATGCCCGGACCCAGGTTCTGGCCCTTGTCGCCCCAGAGGTCGTTGATCGGCCATTGCCAGCCGACGTCAAGCTGCTCGCTGGAGCCGCGCTGCAGCCGGTAAGCCGCGCTGATCACACGGTAATTGCCGGGGTTGTAGCGCGCACCGATGGTCGAGCGGATCGATTGCCGGGTCTTGGGGTTGTATTGCACCGTGGCATCGGTGCTCCACTGGGGCACCCAGTTGACCGAGGCGCCGAACAGGATGTCGGAGAGCCGCTCGCTGACCGGCGTGCCGCCCGGGAGGGTGACGTTCTGGTCCTTGAAGCGCAGCCGCTGGGCCACGCCAAAGCGAGCTGCCTCGGCCCCGGTGGCAGGGTCCAGCAGGCGAGTGGTCGCACCCAGAGTCAACAGGTTGTTGTCGGAGATCCGGTCGTTGCCGCCGAACGCGTTCTCGGTATAGATGGTCGCGAAGTTGAAGTCGGTCGGTGCCGAGTCGTAGTTAGGCAGCAGGCTCTGGTCGCGGAACGGCGTGTGGACGTAGAACGCGCGCGGCTCCAGCGTCTGGCGGAACGCGCGGCCAAAGAAGCGGGCGTCGCGCTCGAACAGCAGGCCACCGTCCAGGCTGACCGTCGGCACCACGCGAGTCACATTGGTTTCGCCGTTGGCCAGTGGCGCGTCGAACTGGTAGTTGGTGGCGTGCATCTGCAGCTTGGGGGTAAAGAACCACCCCGGCGCCTGCCATGGGCGGCTCACCCGTGCCAGCGTGTAAGTGCGCTTGGCGTTGGGCTGGCCCGTCAGCGTGCGTTCCGAGTGGAACTGCGTGTAGTCCGCCTCGACCGAGGCATCCAGCCCGCCGGCAAGGTTGCTGCGCGCATAACGGGCGACGACCTGGGGCAGCCGGTCATACGGCGGCACGATCGGCGAGCTGACGTCCTGCAGGGTCTGCCACGTGAGTGCCCGGACCGTCAGCGACAGGTTGCCCTGGCTCCAGGACAGCGAGCCGTCGCTGGCCAGCAAGCGCTGCGTCAACGAGCTGCCGGAGCGCGAGAAGTCGCGCCAGTAATTGTCGTCGCTGACCCGGTTCAGGTTCAGGTTCAGTCCCAGCCCGCCAAGTGCGGCGAACGGCGTGGTCAGGCTGCCGGCGTGGGTGAACGAATACCCCCAGCGGTCCCGGTCGCGCAACGTGTCGCTGGGCATGTAGTTGGCGCGCAGCTTGCCTGCGTAGCTGCGTTCCAGGTAGCGGAATTCGCCGCCCAGGTCGATGCCGCGCTTGGACATCAGGGCCGGGTACAAGGTCGCGTCGCGGTTCGGCGCGATGTTCCAGTAGTACGGCACCGTCAGCTCGACGCCGTTCAGGTTGTCCAGCCCGAAGGTGGGCGGCAGCAGGCCAGATTTGCGTTTGTCGGACAACGGAAAGCTGAGCTCGGGAACCGGAAGAATCGGCACCTGGAAGAAGCTCAGCAGCGCGCCGCTGGCGTGGCCGATTTCTTCCTCGTTGTCGATCCGGATGCTGGCCGCGCGCAGGATCCAGTCGGGCATCCAGCTCGGTCCCGGGCGGCGCTGGCAGGTGGTGTAGGTGGCGTTGCGGATGATCGCCCGCTTGTCGTCGATGAAATCGACGCGCTCCGCCTCGCCGTATGCGTTGTTCTTCAGGAAACGGTAGCGCGGCGCCAGAAAGAAGCCTTCGAAAGCGTCGACCTTGAGCTCCAGCAATGGCCCGTCGAAGGTGTTGCCGGCGCGATTGATATGGACATTGCCGCGGGCCTTGGCCAGATCGTCGGGCTGGTAATACTCCAGCCGGTCCGCGCGGAGCACCATGTCGCCGCGCCGCATTTCGGCGTCGCCTTCGATCACGGTGTCGAGGTCGGTCCGGCCCGAGGCGTGTTCGCCCGACAGGAACGTGGGCAAGTTCGGCCGCGTCGTCGGCGCAATGGCCTCGCGCAACTGGGTGCTCGGTTTCAGCACCGGCTGGCCGGCATCCAGCGCCGGCGCGCCGCCACCAGACTGCGCGTGCGCCGCTGGATGGAGCAGCGCGCAAGCTACCAGCGCCACCGGGGTCAGGGCAAAGCGGGGGCGAAACGCCTTCGTCGTCGGGTCGAGCATTCTTGGACTGGGTGACTGCCGGCCGCAGGGTGGGCAGGACTGGATTTGTAGAATGGATTATCCATGAGCAATCCCCCGCTTTCGACTGCAGCGCCGGCGCGCAGTTCACCTCCCGTCGAGTGGTCCGATCCGGCCCGCGAAGCCGCTTTCCACGCCTGGCTCAGCCGGGTGGGGCCGCGGCACGGCGTCCAGCCGGCCACCCTCCGTCCGGCTTCGGCCGACGCCAGCTTCCGCCGCTACCTACGGGTGGACTGTCAGGACCGCAACCTGATCGTGATGGACGCGCCGCCGGACAAGGAAAATTGCGAGCCTTTCGTGAAGGTCGCGGCACTGATGTCGCAAGCCGGATTGAATGTGCCAGAGGTGCTGGACTGGGACCGGGACCACGGCTTCATGCTGCTGCAGGACCTCGGCACCCAGACCATGATCGAGATGGTCGACCGCGACGTGCCGGACGCCAACCGGGACCTGT
>JACMQP010000028.1 GCA_014376915.1 Ramlibacter sp. | reverse complement strand
GGTCGCCCGGAAAACGGCACCACTGGACGGCGATGTCCGGCGGCAAATAACGGTTCGTGCCGCGCACCCAGGACGAGGCCTCGCGTTCGATCAAGGTGTCGAAATGAACGACTTGATTCAAGCCGTGGACGCCGGAATCGGTGCGCCCCGCGCAGACCGTGCGCATCGGCTGGTCGGCGAACTGGGCCAGGCCTTTTTCGAGCGCGTCTTGCACGCTGCGGCCATCGGCCTGGCTCTGCCAGCCGTGATAAGCCTGTCCGCGGTAGCTGATGCCAAGGGCAACGCGCATGAAGTTCAGTCTCGAAATGGAAAAAGCGCCCGACCGAAGTCGTGCGCTTTTGGGTGTGGCGAAATTATCAGCGCAGCTCGTTGAGCATCGCCTGCGCCTTGTCGCGCAGCGGGCCGCTGGCCTTGGCGATCAGCTCCTGCAGCACTTCGCGCGCGCCTTCGGTATCGCCGATCTGGCGGAATTCATCGGCCAGTTCGAGCTGGCGCATCAGCGGATCGCCGTCGTCATCGGCCAACTCTTCAAGCGCGTGGGCCAGTTGATCGGCCGCTGAATCGGGGGCAAACGGAATCGGTTCCGGCGCGATGCCGGTCGCGGTGCTGGGCAACGACAGGTCGATATCGGACAGGTCGAAGTCCAGCGCGTTGTCCGAGCCCGGCTGTGTGGGCGTGACGGTTCCGTATTCCGCTGGCGAATCGAGGTCGAAGGACAACAACGGCGACGTCACCTCGGCCGGCGGCGGGCGCGACAGGTCGAAGTCCATCTCCAGCGGTGCTTGCTCGATCGTGGCGGGCAGCGCTTGCGTGGCCGCCATGGACGCGGCGTGGCCGGGTGCAGCCAGATCCAGATCCAGGTCGAGGTCGAAACCGCTCATCGGGCCGGTGTCGGGACCACTGCGTGAGAACGCGTCGACGGCCAGCGGCGGCGCACCGGCGTTGATCGTGTGCGGCATCGTGCTCGCGTCCATCGGCTCGGGATGGATGTCTTGGCCGGTTTCCGACCGGGCGGGCGCGCCGCCGTCGTGATAAAGCGGGTTGTCCGGGTCGATCTGGCGACCCATCTCCTGCGCCTTGCCCCAGTCCTCGCCCACACCGTGGGTTTCGGCATACAGCTGGATGGCGAGTTGCTCGAAGCCCTTGGTATCGCGGCGCTTGGCGTAGACCTCCAACAGCTTCAGGCGAATCGCCAGCCGCCCGGGATTGGCGCGCAGCGCTTCCTTCAAGATTTCTTCGGCCTGCAGATCGCGGCCGTAAGCCAAGTACACATCGGCCTCGGCGACCGGATCGACGTCACCGATGGCATCGAGCTGGCTCAGCGAATAGGTCATCGACGACCCTCCGCTGCCGGCATCGCGGGTGTCGACGCGACTGCCGCCGCTGGCACCGAAGAACGAATCGGGCTGCAAACGGCTTTCGATGAAACCGGTGTCAGACTGCTTGTCGCCCTGGCGCTTGCGCAAGCGATAGAAGCCGAACGCGCCGGCCACAATGAGCAGCAACGCGCCCAGCGGCAGCAAGGGGTTTTCGGTCAGTTGGTCGAGCAGGCCTGGCTCAGCGCGCTGAACCGGCGGGGTCGGTGGCAACGTCGCTGCCGAGGCCGGGATCGCTTCGGGCTTCGGCGCGATGACGGCGACGACAGGTGGCGGCGTGGCCACGGCCGAAGCCACAGGCTCGGGCGCGACGATGGCGGCCGGAGCAAGTGCAGCAGCCGGCTTGGCAGCGGTCGACAGCTGCTTCAGCGCCTCGACATTGCGCGTCAACTCGGCCACGCGGGCAGCAGCGTCTTTCTTCCGGGCCTCGTCGGACGCCTTCGCTTCGGCCACCGCGCTGGCGGCTTTGCTCAAAGTCAGCTTGTCGGGTGTGGCCGCAGCAGCGGGCTTCCGATCTTCAACGGCAGCTTGCACGCGGCCCTTGGACTGGCGCTCGCTTTCCTCTTGCTTCAAGGTCGGCGCGACGCCGGCCAGGCGCTGGCGGTACGCGCTGAAATCGGCACTCTGCGCCTGAATGACTTTCTTGGCTTCGCCCGGTGTGACTTCGGTCAACGCGTCGCTGGCGGGCACTTGCAACACGCTGCCCGCTTTCAGCAGATTCATATTGCGGTCGATGAAGGCATCGGGATTGCTGCGGTACAGGCCGACCAGCATCTGGTCGAGCGAGACACCGGGCGCCTGCGTTTTGCTGGCGATACGGGACAGCGTGTCGCCCGGTTTGACGGCGTATTGCGTGGCGGGCCGTGGTGCCAATGGCGCGGCCGCCACTGGAGCCGGAGCCGGCGCCGGACGCGGGGCAGCGGCCTCGGCGCGGGGCCGCGTGTAAGCCGGTGCCGGGGCAATTGCCTGGCGCGACGGCAAGGCAGTCGCCACAGTCGGCGGCGCTGCGGGCACCGCTTCGGTCAAGGCAGGTGCCGGCGCCATCAACACAGGCGCGGGGGCCACGACGGGCGGTGCGGCAACGGGCTTGGGCGCTGTTGGGGGATCGAACAGCAAGGTGTATTCGCGCACCAAGCGGCCACTGGCCCAGGTCAGTTCAAGAATCACGTCGACGAACGGTTCTTGCACGGCGCGGTCGCT
>JACMQP010000252.1 GCA_014376915.1 Ramlibacter sp. | reverse complement strand
GCACACCTGGCCCGACCAGCGCGCCGTGACGGCGGATGTCTATGTCTGCAATTTCAGCGGCGATCACTCCGCCAAGGCCCGCGGCCTGATGGACGCGCTGATCAATCGCTTCCAGCCGGAGTGGACCGAGCAGCGCTCGCTGGACCGGGGAGACGGTCAATGACCGGCGCGCAGGCCATGATCCTGGCGGCCGGCCGCGGCGAACGGATGCGGCCGCTGACCGACAGCTGCCCCAAGCCGCTACTGGCGGTGCGCGGCAAGCCGCTGCTGCAGTACCACGTCGAAGCCCTGGCCCGCGGGGGCATGCGCGACATCGTGATCAACAGTGCCTGGCTGGGCCAACAGATCGAGGACCGCTTCCCGCCGGACTTCAACGGGCTGCGGATCCGCCATTCCAACGAAGACCGGGACTTCGGCGGCGCGCTGGAGACCGCCGGCGGAATCGCCCGCGCCTTGCCGCTGCTGGCCGACACCTTCTGGCTGGTGGCCGGTGATGTGCATGCGCCGCAGTTCGAGTTTTCGCGGGCCGCGCTGGAACGCTTCGAGGCCGGCGGCAAGCTCGCCCACATCTACTTGGTCGCCAACCCGGGCCATCACCCCAAGGGTGATTTCGGCCTGCGGGCAGACGGCGTTGCGCTGCGCGAGGGCGCACCCAAATCCACCTATTCCACCATCGGCATGTACCGGAAGGAATTTTTCTCCAGCCTCCCCGCTGGCAACCCGGCCGGCATCAAGGCGCCGATGCTGCCGCTGCTGCTCGCGGCGATCGACAACAGGCAACTCACCGCCGAGGTCTACACCGGGGCCTGGACCGACGTCGGTACCCCAGGCCGTCTTGCTGAATTGAACACGCAGTAAACCCACCGACCGCAAGGAGATTCGATGAGACGTCTGTTCATCGCACTGTTCGTTCTGGCTGCCGCGCTCGCGGCCACAGCGCACGCGCAAACGCTGGCTCCGGCCAAGATCGCCATCAGCTCCCTGGTGGGTGATACGTTGACCGTCTCGGTCTATCGCGGAGCGACCGGGACCAACCTCAGCAATGCTTCGAACATCCTGAAGATGCCCGGCCCGCTGCTGGATATCGCGGTGTTGAAGGCGGCGCAGGAGGCGCTGGGCAAGGCTGCGCCGGACGCCACGGTGTTTCCGCTGAAGGTGGCTGTGGCCGGCTCCAACGTCGACCCCGCCGCGGTGGTGGCTGACGACAAGGTGGTGGCCGGCAATGTGCTGGTCGACGCTCTGCGTCAGCAAGGCTTCACGCACCTGGTCACAGCCACCAAATACCGCCACACCAACGTCGTCCGGCTCGCTGACGGCGGCCCCTCCACCGGCCGAGGCCAGCTGGAAGGGATGGGCTTTTACGTTGACCCGTCGCTGCGCGTGCAGAACACCAGCACGGGCGAGCGCAGCGAAGGCATCGTCGCCCCCTACCTGTACATCCAGCTGCGGCTGGTGGACCTGGCCACGATGGAGGTCCGCACGCAGACCATCACGGCCAACAGCGTGGCAGCGGCGGCGCAAAACAGGACTGGCATGGACGCCTGGGGCGCGCTGACTGCAGAAGAAAAGATGAAGGCCGCCGAGTCGTTGATCAACGCGAACGTGGCCCAGGCAATCCCGGCCCTGTTCGCACGCAAGTAAGCGTCCGTACGCGACAATCGATCCATCAACACGGTCTCCCACCCCTCATGAACAACTCGCTCTACACCCAGCGCCGTGCGCGCGTCGCAGCCCAGATCGGGAAAGACGGGATCGCCATCATCCCCACCTCGCTCGAGCGACCACGCAACCGCGACAGCGACTTCCTGTACCGGCATGACAGCTACTTCTATTACCTGACCGGGTTCGGCGAGCCGAACGCCTGGCTCGTGATCACCGGCGACGGCAAGAGCACGCTGTTCTGCGCGCCCAAGGACGTCGAGCGCGAGATCTGGGACGGCTTTCGTCTCGGCCCGGATGCGGCGCCAGCGGCGCTCG
>JACMQP010000251.1 GCA_014376915.1 Ramlibacter sp. | reverse complement strand
GCACCAGCCGCGACGGCGTGGAAGCGGTGCTCAGCGGTCGCTGGCAGGGCGGCTGGTCGGCCTACGCCTCGGCCAGTTATCTCGATGCCGTGTACCGCGACAGCTTCCTGACCTGTACCTCCGCGCCGTGCGCAACGCCCACCACGCGGATCGCCGCCGGCAACCGGATTCCCGGCATTCCGCGCACCAGCCTGTTTGCGGAGCTGGCGTGGGCGCACCGGCCCTGGGGCCTGGAGACGGCAGTGGAATGGCGGCGCGTCGGCAAGATCTATGTCGACGACAGCAACACCGATGCCGCAGCCGGCTCCAGCGTGTTCAACCTACGCGTGTCGCTGGCCCAAAAGACTGGCAGCTGGTCGCTGCGTGAATTTTTGCGGGTCGACAACGTGGGCAACCGGAACTATGTCGGCTCGGTGATCGTCAACGAAGGCAACGGCCGCTTCTTCGAGCCGGCGCCGGGCCGCAGCTGGCTGCTGGGCCTGAACGCCGGCTACCAGTTCTAGCAGGGGAGTGGCGATGGAAAACCTCGATGTGGTGGTCCTGCGGACGCTGCGCGATTGGCGCGTGGCCGGCAAGCGGGCGCTGATGGCCACGGTGGTGCGGACCTGGGGCTCGTCGCCGCGCCCGTTGGGTTCGATCATGGCGCTTTGCGAGGACGGCTCGGTGGTCGGCTCGGTCTCGGGCGGCTGCATCGAGGACGACCTGATTTACCGGTTTACCCAGGCCTATGCGGCCAGGGAGCCGGGCCACCAGATCCCGTCGGGCCCGCCGTCGTTCGTCAAATACGGCGTCACGGCCGACGAGGCGCACCGCTTCGGCCTGCCCTGCGGCGGGACGCTGGAGCTGCTGCTGGAATACGACCCCGACCCGGAGCGCCTGGCGGAGCTGGTGCGCGCGCTGGAAACGGGCAAGCTGATGCGGCGGGCGGTGCGGCTGGCCGACGGCGCCGTGACGCTGGCTCCGGCGCCCGCGCCGACCGGGCTCGAAGCCAGCGCCACGCAGGTGGTCAACGTCTTCGGTCCCGAGTACCGGATGCTGCTGATCGGAGCCGGCCAGCTGACCGAATACCTGGCGACGATGGCGCTCTTCTGCGGCTTCGCGGTGACGGTGTGCGACCCGCGCGAGGAATACCGCGGCGCCTGGAACGTGGCCGGCGCCAAGGTGCTGCCCGACATGCCGGACGACGTGGTCACGGCCTTCCAGCCGGACCGGCGCAGCTGCGTAGTGGCGCTGACGCACGACCCGAAGCTGGACGACCTGGCGCTGCTGGAGGCGCTCAAGAGCGATGCGTTCTACGTCGGCGCGATCGGCAGCCGGCGCAACAACGAGGCACGGCACCAGCGCATGATCGAACACTTTGGCCAGACGGCGGAGTCGCTGGCGCGGTTGCGCGGGCCGATCGGCATCTACATCGGCAGCAAGACCCCGCCCGAGATCGCGGTGAGCGTGATGGCGGAGATCCTGGCCGTGAAGAACGGTGTCGCACTGCCCCGTGACATGGGCGTTGCGCAGGCCAAGAATGGCCTGGGCGAGGAACGTTAGGCACTTCTTCTTAATTCACCAGTTGGTTACAGTCGGCCCATGAAGACCGACACATTCCACGACGTTGACGGGCTCGAGGAGATGATGTCGTGCCCCTCTGAGGCCCTTATCGAGACCCTGGCCACGGTGCCGGGCGACATCATGGTGCTGGGCGTGGGCGGCAAGATGGGCCCGACGCTCGCCCGCATGGCGAAGCGCGCCGCACCCGGCAAGCGGGTGATCGGCGTGGCCCGGTTCTCCGAAGCCGGATTGCGCGAACGTCTGCAGGCACAGGGCATCGAGTGCATCGCGGCCGACCTCCTGTCGCGCGAGGCGATCTCGGCGTTACCCGACGTCGCCAACATCATCTTCATGGCCGGACGAAAGTTCGGCTCCACCGGCAGCGAATGGCTCACATGGGCGATGAACGCCCACGTGCCGGCGCTGGTGGCCGAGCGCTTCCGCAACGCGCGGATCGTCGCGTTCTCCACGGCGTGCGTCTATCCCTTCGTCGCCACGGGCACGGATGGCGCGACCGAGGCCGTGCCTCCGACGGCGCCGTCGGGCGAATACGCCAACTCCTGCGTCGCGCGCGAGCGGATGTTCGAACATTTCTCGCACCAGCATCGCACGCCGGGCCGGCTGATCCGGCTGTCGTATGCGATCGACATGCGCTACGGCGTGCTGCACGACATCGCGCAGAAGGTGCTGCACCGCGAGACCATCGATCTGGCGATGGGCCATGCCAACATCATCTGGCAGGGCGAGGCCAACGACTGGACGTTGCGCGCGCTGGCGCATTGCGGCACGCCGACCACGCCGCTCAACCTGAGCGGACCGAAGATCAGCATCCGCGCCGTGGCGCAGGCGCTCGGGCAGCGACTGGGCATCGCGCCGGTGCTGGCGGGGCAGGAAGCGCCGACGGCATGGCTGATCGACTCGTCGCAGGCCGTCGGGCTGTTCGGGCCGCCGCAGGTCAGCCTGGACACGATGCTGGACTGGACGGCGCACTGGGTGCAGCGCGGCGGCGCCAGCCTGGGCAAGCCGACGCATTACGAAGCCCGCGACGGAAAATATTAGAACTTTGCGGGACGGACGTTCAGCTCTGTCCCCAACTGATTAACGGATGCAATTGAAGATCGACGACATCCCCGCTGCGTCACTGGCGCTGGTGCGCCGCGGCACCGCCATCCCCGCGCACCTGCTGGCCCTCGACGGCGAGCGCCGCTTCGACGCCCGGCGCCAGCGCGCGATGAGCCGCTACTACCTCGATGCCGGCGCGGGTGGCCTCGCGGTCGGCGTGCACTCCACCCAGTTCGCGATCCGCGAGGTCGGCCTGTACGAACCGGTGCTGTCGCTGGCCATGGAGACGGCCCGCGACTGGGAGCCGATCGGCGGCCAGCG
>JACMQP010000250.1 GCA_014376915.1 Ramlibacter sp. | reverse complement strand
TGATGAGCGTCGGCATGCACTGCCGGCTGCTCGGCCGGCCGGGCCGCATCGTGGCGCTGCAGCGTTTCCTGGACCACGTGCAGCAGCACGACAAGGCCTGGATCTGCCGCCGCATCGACATCGCCCGTCGCTGGAAACAGGTCCATCCTTTCACGAACCAGGGCTCGCCATGGCGCTGACACTGCAACAGATCAACACCGCGCTGCCGGAAGAAGCCGCGAAACTGCTCGACGGCCTGTACGAACACTCGCCCTGGATCGCCGCGGCGGCTCTGGCGGCCCGGCCGTTCCGCTCGCTCGCGCACCTGAAGCACACGATGGCGCAGACGGTCGCGCAAGCCGGCCGCGACCAGCAGCTCGCGCTGCTGCGCGCCCACCCCGAGCTGGCAGGCAAAGCCATGGTCAGCAGGGCGCTCACCACCGAATCGACCACCGAGCAGAGCAAGGCCGGCCTGACGCACTGCACGCCGGACGAATTCGCGAAGATCCAGCGGCTGAACTCCGCCTACAACGCCAGGTTCGGCTTCCCGTTCATCCTGGCCGTGCGCGGTCCACGCGGCACCGGTCTGGACCGCCAGCAGATCCTCGCGACCTTCGAGCGCCGGCTGGACCACCATCCGGAAACCGAGCTGGCCGAGGCGCTGCGCAACGTGCACCGCATCGTCGAGCTGCGCCTGAACGACAAGTTCGGCATCGAGCCGTCGCTCGGCAACAAGGTCTGGGACTGGCACGAAAAGCTGGCCGAGCACAGCGACCCCGGTTACAGGGAAAAGAACCAGCTGACGGTGACCTACCTCACAGACGCACACCGCGCCTGCGCCAGGCAGATCGTCGAGACGATGCAGGCTTGCGGGTTCGATGAAGTGAAGATCGATGCGGTGGGGAATGTGGTCGGTGTCTACAAGGCCAGCCAGCCTGGCGCAAAGCGGCTCATGACGGGCTCGCATTACGACACCGTCCGCAACGGCGGAAAGTACGACGGGCGGCTGGGCATCTTCGTGCCGATGGCCTGCGTGGCGGAGCTTTCGCGCCAGGGCAGGCGGTTGCCGTTCGACCTCGAAGTGATCGGCTTCTCGGAAGAAGAAGGCCAGCGCTACAAGGCCACGTTCCTGGGCTCCGGCTCGCTGATCGGCCAGTTCAACCCGGCATGGCTCGAACAGATCGACGCCGACGGCATCAGCATGCGCGAAGCGATGGTCCACGCCGGCCTGGATCCCGACGCCATTCAATCGCTCAAGCGCGATCCGGGCAAATACGCCGGCTTCGTCGAGGTCCATATCGAGCAGGGGCCGGTGCTGTCGGAGATCGACCTTCCGCTGGGCGTCGTCACCTCGATCAACGGCGGCGTTCGTTACCAGTGCGAGGTGATCGGCATGGCCAGCCACGCCGGCACCACGCCGATGAACCGGCGCGCCGATGCGGCGGTCGGCGCCGCGGAACTGGCGCTGTATGTGGAGAAGCGGGCCGGCCAGGACGCAACGTCGGTCGGCACCATCGGCATCCTGCAGGTGCCCAACGGCTCCACCAACGTGGTCCCGGGACGCTGCGTCTTCACCCTCGACCTGCGGGCGCCGACCGACCCGCAGCGCGACGCGATGGTGGCCGACGTGCTGGCAGAGCTCAAGGCCATCTGCGGCCGGCGCGGCCTGCGCTTCACCATCGAGGAAACCATGCGCGCGGCCGCGGCGCCGAGCGATCCGGCCTGGCAGCAGCGCTGGGAACGCGCCGTCGATTCGCTGGCCGTGCCGCTGCACCGCATGCCCAGCGGCGCCGGCCACGACGCCATGAAGCTGCACGAGGCGATGCCGCAGGCCATGCTGTTCGTACGCGGCCAGAACTCCGGCATCAGCCACAACCCGCTGGAAAGCACCAGCAGCGACGACATCGAGCTGGCAGTGCAGGCCTTCCTGCACCTCCTTGAGAACCTGCCATGACCGACGCCGCCAGGCTCGACGCCTGGGTCGACGCGCACTTCGACGAGGAGGTGCGCTTCCTGCAGGAGTTGGTGCGCGTGCCCACGCCCACCCCGCCCGGCGACAACGCACCGCACGCCGAACGCGCCGACGAGCGGCTGGACCTGGCAGACCTGCGCCGCGCCACCAAGGTGGTGGCGCGCACGCCGCGCGATCTGCTCGCCTAGCGGCACCAGGGCGGTAGCCACTTGAAGCGCTCTTGCTGCGTCGCGCCCCGCGCTCGGCCGGGTGTCACCAGCCGCTGAAGCGCGGCCAGCTGACGGTGACTTCGCCGCGCGCGCCCAGCACCTGGTATTTGCCGTACTGGGCCGCGGTGGAGCAGGCGTGATTGGGCAGGATCCGGACCTGGGTGCCGACCGGCAGATGCACGGCGCCTTCAACCTGGCCGGAGCGGTGCGCCATGATCCCGTGCTCCTGGTTGGCGCCGACCAGCACCAGGTCGTGCAGCGGCTTGCCTTGCAGGTCGCACACCAGCCCATAGCCCTGGTCCACCGCCTGGCTGGCCGTGCCGCGATCGCGCGACATCGCCATCCAGCCGGCATCCAGCAGCGTCCAGCCCTTGTCCGG
>JACMQP010000249.1 GCA_014376915.1 Ramlibacter sp. | reverse complement strand
CCGCACGCCAATGAAATCCCGGCCTCGCCGGGTGCCCATTTGTTGCTGGGCGTGCCGCACCTGGACGAGATGCTCGGCGGGGGCCTGCCGCGCGGACACTCGTTGCTGGTTGCCGGCCCTTCTGGCTCTGGCAAAAGCATCATGGCCACTGCCTTCCTGGAGGAAGGGGCGCGCTGCGGCGAAACCGGCGTGATTGCGTTCTTCGAGCAGCGTCCGCACCGATCGCGCGAGGGTGTGATCCGCGACCTGATCGCCACCGGCTGCGTTGCCGAGGTGGACACCCAGGCGGCCGATCTGTCGATCGATGAGATCGTGTTCCAGCTGGTGCAAGAGATCCGCCGGCTCAAGGCGACCCGCGTCGTCATCGATTCGCTGTCGGGCTTTGAACTCGTGCTGGCACCCACCTTCCGGGAGGACTTCAAGGAATCCCTGCTGCGGATGGTCGCCGCCCTGGAGCGTACTGGTGTGACGGTGTTGATGACGTCCGAACTGGAGGACCGTTACACTGACCTGCGCTTCAGCCCCTACGGCACGGCCTTCCTCACAGACGCGATCATCGTGCAGCGTTACATCGAGATCGGTAGCCGGCTGCGGCGCGTGATGGCGGTGGTCAAGGTGCGGGGTAGCCAGCACTCGAACGAACTGCGCGAGTACACCATCGACGACGATGGCCTTCGCATCGGCGAGATGCTGGAGGACCAGGAAGGCCTGCTCGGGGGGCGGCCGACCCACCGGCGGGAGACCGGCAGATAAACCATGAGCGTCGATCCGCAAGCAGGACGCACCGCGGCCGCCGCTGAGCACGAAGGCATCCGCCTTGAGGCGCAGATCGACGCCGCCCGCGCGGAACTGGCAGGGTTGCAGCGGCAGCTGGCCGCCGTCCGCGGCGAACTGGCCGACGGCAAAGCCGCGCACCTGGTGGAAGCCAACGAGCACCTGGTGCTGGCGGCGCTGGCGGCTCAACGCAGCGCAGATGCCAGCGAGCAAACCGTCAGGGACATGGTCGAAGCGGCGGAGTTCGACACCCTCACGGGCCTGCCGGTGGCGGCATTGCTGCGCTTCCGGCTGGCAGCGGCCATGGTTCAGGCGCAGGCGGGCCAGGGCCACGTCGCGCTGCTGCTGCTGAGCCTCTCCGACTTCAAGCTGATCAACGACACGCTGGGCCACGCGACCGGCGACCAGGTCCTGCAGTTCGCGGCGCGCACCCTGGCGGCCTCGGTGCGCCCCATTGACACTGTCAGCCGCCACCGCGGCAACGAATTCCTGATCCTGCTGCCGCAACTGGACGACGTGGCCGAGGCGGTCATGCGGGCGACGGCGATCATGGCCGCCCTGCGCGCCCCGGCGATGCTCAACACCCACGTGCTGCGGCTCGCGGCCAACGTGGGCATCAGCATCTTTCCGGAGGATGGCGCCGCCGCCGACAGCCTGATCGACCGCGCCGTTGCCGCGATGTACCGCGCGAAATGGCGTGGGCTTGGCAGCTATGCGTTCCAGGGCGAGGCCGGCACCAGCGAACGCAGCCTGGAACTGCGGACTCTCGAATCGTTACGCCAGCCGCTGGTCGACCACCCGTCTGCCGTGGCCGAATCGGAGCGGCGCATTGCGCTGCTGCAGGAGGCCAACACGAAACTGCTGCTGGCGGCCATCAGTGCGCAGGAACTGAAGGACGCCGCCGAACAGGCGCAGCGTCGCCAGACCAATTTCATGGGCATGCTGGCGCACGAGTTGCGCAATCCGCTGACGCCGATCCGCAATGCCGCTGCGATCCTCGGGCGCATCCCCACCGAAGGCCCGGCGCTGTCCAAACTTCAGAACATCATCGAGCGCCAGGTGCAGAACATCTCGCGGCTGGTGGAAGACGTGCTGGACGTGTCGCGGATGAAAGCCGGCAAGCTGCGGCTGGAGAAGGAGCACGTGGACATGGTCCGGCTGATCGAGGACGTGGTGCTGGCATGCCGGCCGTCGATGGACAGCCGGCTGCAGCTGTTCGACGTCAGGCTGCCCAAAGGGCCGCTGGCCGTCCACGGGGATCCGGTCCGGCTTACGCAGATCCTGAGCAACCTGCTGGACAACGCGTCGAAATACACCCCCGAGCACGGACAGGTCCATTGCACCGTCGAAAGCGTGGCCAACACGTTGGTGCTGACGGTCACGGATACCGGGATCGGGATCACGGCCGAGGCGCTGCCTACCATCTTCGAGCCCTTCGTGCAGGAGCAGCACGCCGCCATGTTCCACGGCGCCGGCCTGGGCATCGGGCTGACCGTGGTGCGCGAACTGGTGGAAGGCCACGGCGGCCAGGTCGCCGCTTTCAGCAGCGGCAAGGGCACGGGAAGCCGGTTCGTCGTCACCCTGCCGCTGGAGGCCGTGCCAACCGCGACAGCCTGACCGGCCACCCGTCGGGACGCTGCTTCGGGCAGGGCGCCGGGCGGGACTTGCCAGCGCCAGCCACGCGAGGGCTCAGCTTTTGCCGGCTTCTTCGGTATTGACCTTGTGGCGGGTCAGTTCGCGCAGGTGTTCGATCACGCTGGCGGAGCCGGAGCCGGTGCGCGACCCTGCGGCCGCGGGGCCGTCATTGCGCAGCGCATCCAGAGCCTGCTCGAGTTTCATGCGGTCGCGCTCCTCGGAACCGAGCAGGTCGGTGACCACCTTGAGTTCCTCGCCGGCGTCGCGCAGCTTTTCCTCGACCTGCTCCGTGTGGCTGACGGCCTTGGCCAGCTCGGCGTCGGCGGCGGCGCCCCCCAGCTTG
>JACMQP010000248.1 GCA_014376915.1 Ramlibacter sp. | reverse complement strand
CCGCCGCTCGCGCGCTGGGCTTCCGCTCGCCGTCCACCGGCCTGTTCTCCAACTTCACCATCATCAACGTGCCGAAGTCCGGCGCGGCGACTGGTGAGGCTGTGTCCATCGCCGCAACGGTTGCTGCCACCGGTGCCAACGGCCGCGGCAACGTCGTGTTCTTCCCGCAGGTGAGCGGTAACGCGGCCACGCCGGACAACTTCACGGCTGACCCGGCATTGCGTACCGTCGCACTTCCGTTGACGGCGACGACCGTGCAGAACGGTGCTGGCGGTCCTTACGCCGGCGGCACGGTGCCGATCGTTGTGGCCTCGCAGTTCGACCTGCCTGACCTGTCGACGCCTTACCTGGTGCTGCCTTTGTACCCGGCGGTCGCATCGGATCCGCTTGCCCAGGCCGAAGCGCTGACGCGTTCGCTGGCTCAGGTGAACGTGATCAACGAGTTCATCACGGACACGGCGATCGCTGCCAACACCGACTGGGTGTTCTCGCTGCCGACGCGCCGCTACAGCGTGGCCCTGGACTATCGGACCAACCCGGTCACCTCCGCCCAACGTGCGTTCAGCAAGTTCGTGACCCGTGATTACTTCGACGCCACGAACTCGCCGCTGCAGCTGAGCGTTGCAACGGGTATGCCGCAGGTCTGCGTGACCACCAACGGCACCACCTTCTTCGATCGTGAAGAAGGTACTGCCATCGGCACCAGCTTCGTGATCTCCCCGAATCCGCCGGCCCCGCAGTTCTCGCTGTGCGGTGAAGCGAACGTCCTGACGTTCAATGCAATCGGCGGCGCCTCGGTGCTGGGTGCGGAAATCTCTGCTGCGAACGCTCCGGTCCCGAACAACATCCGTGACGGCTGGGCTGTGGTCAATACCCCGGGCCTCTTGACGGGTGCCGGACCAAGCGCCGGTGGTAACGGTCTGCCGATCGTCGGCAAGGCGTACATCCGCGCAACCAACTCGGCTGTCCAAGCCGGTATTGCAGCGAACTTCGGCGGCAGCTGGGAACATCGTTACCAGCGTCCGACGACTCCTTGAACGGTTTGGTTAGCGTAGTTTGAAAAGGCGGGGTTTACCCCGCCTTTTCTTTTTTTCCGAGAGAATTGATGGCTTCAGAGATGAAATTGACTTGTGTGGTGCGCCCCCTCTGCGCGGCGCTGCTCGTGCTGGGGGTCTTTGCCCCGGCGATGGCCGCGGACAGCGTGCTGCTGGAAACCCCGACCTCCAAGGTGACAACTGACGACGTCACTGGCGATGCACTGCGCATCCCGGCCGACGTACGCAAAGCCAACCTGTCGAAACCCGAAACAATCCTGCAACTCGCGAACAACCTGATCATCCGCCGTGAACTGGCCGCCAAGGCCGAAGCTGCGGGTGTCGCCAAAGACCCGGGGGTCGAAGCAGCGCTTCGCATCGCCCGCGAAAAAGTGTTGTCGGACGCGTTGATCGCGCGTCTTGACGTCGCCAGCAAGCCGACGCCCGAAGTGGTCGACCGCCTTGCAATGGCGAATTACAAGAGCAAGCCTGAGCGCTTCGAAATGCCGGCAGAAACCACTGCACGGCACATCCTGATCAAGACCGACACACCGGATGCCAAGGCAAAGGCCGAAGCGATCCTGGTGCAGTTGAAGGCCGGCGCGGACTTTGCCACCGTGGCCCGTGAGACATCCGAAGACCCGGGCAGTGCCGTCAAAGGTGGTGACCTCGGCTCTTTCGCCAAAGGCGCTATGGTCCCGCCTTTCGAGGCTGCGCTGGACCAGTTGCAAAAACCCGGTGACCTGAGCGGTGTGGTGGAAAGCCAGTTCGGCTACCACGTCATCAAGCTGGAAGGCCGTCGTCCCGCCGGGATCCGTCCGTACGACGAAGTGAAAGTGGTGTTGCGGCGCGACGTGGAAGCCAAGATCGTGAACGACGCCCGGCTGGCCGAAGTCCAGAATATCCAGGACAAGATCAAGACCAACAGGGACGCGATCAGCGACTTTGCTGCGACGTACAAGTAACGGTCGTCCGCGGCAGGTGGATTGTTCCTTCGGGAAGGCTGACCCTGCCGCCATGGCTCACCGATGACACCCCTTGCCGAAGAAGCGCGGGCCGCCTGGCGGGCCCGCTCGCTGGTCTGGGTGCTGACGCGCCGCGAAATCGCAGCCCGCAATGCCGGCTCGGCAGGCGGGTGGCTATGGTCGTATGCCCAGCCGCTGCTCATGGTTGCGGCCTACTACCTGGTGTTCGACGTCGTCTTCGCGATGCGGCTGGGCGACAACGCACCGACGCGCAAGGTGGGCGCGTTCCTGGTGGTCGGGTCTTTGCCATGGATGGCCTTTTGCGACACCGTGAGCCGCGCCATGAACAGCCTGGTCGACGCCGGCAGCCTGCTGCAGAAGAGTCCGTTGCCGGCCGTCCTGTTCCCCGTTCGCAGTGCCCTCGCCAGCACGGTCATCTATGCGCCGATCATGCTGGGGCTCGCCCTGGCCTACGCGCCACTGCACCGCTTCAACCTGGCCGTGGTCGCCATCGTGCCGCTGCTCGCCCTGCAACTGGTGCTATCGCTGGTGCTGGGCTATCTGCTCGCCGTGTTCGCGGCGGCGATGCGCGACACCGTTCAGGTGGTCGGTTTCCTGCTCTCCGTCGGCATCTTCCTGTCCCCCGTGCTGTTTCCCGCGACGATGTTTCCGCAGGCCTGGCGCTGGGTGCTCTGGCTCAATCCGATGTCGGCGCCCGTGCTCGGCTACCAGTCCATCCTGCTGCAGGGTGCCTGGCCCGCCTGGACGGTGTGGGTCGTGACGCTGGGATGGATTTTCGTGTTGCTCGCGGCCTTGACCGTGGTGGTCAGCCGCAGCCGGGACCAATTGGTGGACTGGCTGTGATCGGCGTCGCGAACGACAGCGCGGTCGTGCTGCGCACCGAAGCCCTCGGCAAGGAGTATCGGCTTTACGATTCGCCGCGGCAGCGGCTGGCCGCGCTCCTGACCGGCAAGGCCTCGCACCGCAGCCAGTGGGCTTTGCGCGGCGTTTCGTTCGAATTGCGACGCGGCCAGTGCCTCGGCGTCGTCGG
>JACMQP010000247.1 GCA_014376915.1 Ramlibacter sp. | reverse complement strand
TCGGTCGCGGCTTTCGCCGTCGCCTCGCTGCTCGCGCTGCTGGCGCTGGTCACGCTGGCCGTGAAGTCAGTGGTCGAATGGCGGCACGAGCGGGAGATGAAGCGGGCGGCGGAAGCTCCGCCTGAGCGGCCTCCCATCCCTCACCCCAATCCTCTCCCCGACGGGGCGAGGGAGAAAGTCGAATCGTGAGCATCGAAATCCGCAACGTCAGCAAGAAGTTCGGCGACTTCCAGGCGCTTGGCGACGTGTCGCTGGACATCAACTCCGGCGAGCTGATCGCCCTGCTCGGGCCCTCGGGCTGCGGCAAGACCACGCTGCTGCGCATCATCGCCGGCCTCGAAACAGCCGACGCGGGCAGCATCCTGTTTTCCGGTGAGGACACCACCGATGTCCATGTGCGCGAGCGCCAGGTCGGTTTCGTGTTCCAGCATTACGCGCTGTTCCGCCATATGACGGTGTTCGAGAACGTCGCCTTCGGCCTGCGTGTCAAGCCGCGCGGCCAGCGTCCCGGCGAGGCGCAGATCAAGCAGAAGGTGCACGAGCTGCTGGGCCTGGTGCAGCTGGACTGGCTGGCCGACCGCTTTCCTTCGCAGCTCTCCGGTGGGCAGCGACAGCGGATTGCGCTGGCCCGGGCGCTGGCCGTCGAACCCAAGGTGCTGTTGCTGGACGAACCGTTCGGCGCGCTCGACGCCAAGGTGCGCAAGGAACTGCGGCGCTGGCTGCGCCGCCTGCACGACGAGCTGCACGTCACCAGCATCTTCGTCACCCACGACCAGGAAGAAGCGCTGGAAGTGGCCGACCGGGTGGTGCTGATGAACGCCGGCAAGGTGGAGCAGGTTGGCTCGCCGCAGGAGGTGTGGGACCACCCGGCCAGCCCCTTCGTCTACGGCTTCCTGGGCGACGTCAACCTGTTCCATGGCCGCGCCCACGAAGGCGAGGTCACGCTGGAAGGCATGCACCTGCCGGCGCCCGAGCATGCCGCCGCGCAGAACGCCAAGGCCTTCGCCTATGTGCGGCCGCACGACCTGGACGTGCGGCGCCATGTGGCGGGGCAGGACCTGGACGCCTTGGGGCGGCCGCGCGGCATCGTGGTCAAACTCGACCGCGCCATCGTGGTCGGCCCGATCGCCCGGCTGGAACTTATTCCTGCGCAGGACACCCAACAGCCCGGAACAGATCCAATCATCGAGGCGCAGATTCCTGCGCAACAATACAGGGACATGGGATTGCGGGAGGGCGAGACGCTGGTGGTGACGCCGCGTCGGGCCCGTGTGTTCGTGGAGGGCGCCGCCTGGGCGCCACGGTCGGGAGAAGAATTTGATCCAGTGGTTTGATACGGCATCACGGCGCGTCCTGGCACTGGTCTGCCTTGCCTGCATCGGGATGCTGGCCTTCGGCTTGTACCTGCAACACGTGGTGGGCCTGGAGCCGTGCCCGATGTGCATCGTGCAGCGCTATGCCCTGGTGCTGGTGGCCCTGACGGCGGGCATCGCCAGCGCGATCCGGCGGCGCGGCGCCCACCTCGGTGCGGCGGCCCTCATCTTGCTGTTTTCCGGCTTCGGCGCCTTCGTCGCGGCCCGCCAGAGCTGGCTGCAGTGGAACCCGCCCGAGGTCGTCTCGTGCGGGCGGGACTTCTACGGAATGATCGAGACCTTCCCGCTCAAGCGCGCGATCCCGATGATCTTCAAGGGCGGCGGCGATTGCACCAAGGTCGACTGGACCTTCCTGGGCCTGTCGATCGCCAACTGGTCGTTCCTCGTCTTCACCGGCCTCGGCGTGATCGCCATCGTCATGCTGGCCAGGCAGTTCCAGCCCCGCCCGCGCGGCGCGCAGTTCGCCTGATTGGCTGCCCTGCCAGACTTGACCCGGCACCCATCCCTGTCCGCGCAAACCAGCCTTCTGGATCCCGGCTCAAGCCCGGGATGACACGGCGTCCACAGCCTCGAGCACCTTTGCGAAGAACGCGTCGGCATGCGCCGAATTGAGCCAGCGCACCACCACCACCATCTTTCGTTCGGGCTCGATCCAGGTGAACGAGCTGCCGGCGCCCACCGCGAAAAAGCTGGAAGCGGGCACGCTGGGGAACATCTTGCGCTCATGGTTCAGCCAGATCAGGTAGCCGTAGTACGGTGCCAGCGGGCCGGGCTTGCGCATGCCGCGAATCCACTGCGCTGACAGCACCCGCTTGCCGTCCCTGGACACACCCTCATCGAGCAGCATCTGGCCGACCAGGGCCTGGTCCTGCGCGCTGATCGACAGGCCGCCGCCCCAATGCGTTCCGCCGGGCACGGACTGCACCCGCTGCCCGGCCACCATCACCCAGGCGTTGTCGTAGCCGACCCAGTTCCAGCCGTCGCTGGCGCCGATCGGCTGCATGATCGCCTCGCGGAACACATCCGGCAGCGGACGCTGGAACAGGTGGAGCAAGGCCAGCGACAGCTGATTGATGCGCACGTCGTTGTATTCCCAATAGCTGCCGGGTGTCTGCAAAGGGCGCAGATCGCCCTTCTTGCCGTCCGGCGGCGTGCCGAACGTGACGGCGCGGTAGTGGTCGGCCTGGTCCGGCAGACCGAACACCTCGCCCGTCCATTCGCTGGTCTGCTGCAGCATGTGGGCCCACGTGATCTTGGCGTTGTTGCCCGCATCGAAGCCGATGCCCTTGACGCGCGCGCCGATCGTCTCATGCACATCGGGCAGCAGGCCGCGGTCGTGCGCGACACCGGCCAGCAGCGCGAGGTAGGTCTTGGCGACGCTGAAAGTCACGTCGGCGCGCTTCGGTTCGCCCCACGACGCCAGCGTCTTGCCGGCAACCACGATGGTGCCCGACACCGGCCCGCGGTCATGGACCGGTCCGAGCAGGCGGTTCCACGGCGGCGGGTCCTGCAGGTGCACGCCCCATGTTCCCGTGGTCTCCCGGTCCCACGTGCTCTCGTGGTCGACGGCGAACTGCACGGCCTGCTGCATGGCGTTACCTGGCATTCGAGAACTCCTG
>JACMQP010000246.1 GCA_014376915.1 Ramlibacter sp. | reverse complement strand
GTTCCAGCCGGTCCAGCAAACCCTTGTCCGCCATGAACCGGCCCATGTCGTCTTCGGCCGGAGCGGCCAGTGCCGCGTGGGGCACGCAGCACACGAAGACAAAGATGCGGAGCCAACTGGACATGGGGCGCGAGGTTACCCGCCGGGTTCTGCCAAGTCAAGCGAGGTATGAAACGCAACGTATTGATTTCTATTGGTTCTGCGTGCGAATCGCGCCAGCCCGGGATCGGAACGGGAACAATGGAACCCGGATTCGCCACTCCGGAGACTGCGTGCGCCTGAACAAGGACGGCGCGCCGGCTTCCGGCAACCCGTTCGCCGACCGGCCCGGCGTGCTGCCCGAGATCTGGAGTTACGGCCATCGCAATCCGCAGGGGGCGGCGATCGCGCCCGATGGCACGCTCTGGATCCACGAACACGGGCCGCAAGGGGGCGATGAGATCAACCTGCCTCAGGCTGGGCGCAACTATGGCTGGCCGGTGATTACCTACGGCGAGAACTATGGCGGCGGGCCGATCGGCGAGGGCATCACTCGGCGCGACGGGATGGAACAGCCACTGCACTACTGGGTGCCGTCGATCGCACCGTCGGGAATGGCGTTTCTCACCAGCGACCGCTACGGCGAGGCGATGAAGGGCAACCTGTTCATCGGCTCGCTGAAGTTCGGTTTTCTCGATCGGATCGAGCTGGCGCAGGGCAAGGTGGTGCGCGAACACAGACTGCTGGCGCAGGAGCGCGAGCGGATCCGCGACGTGCGGCAGGGACCGGACGGCTGGCTCTATGTGCTGACCGACAGTCCGCGCGGCCGCCTGCTGCGCGTCGTGCCGCGCTGAGGGCGGTCAGGGCTTGATCAGGCCCTTGCGGACGGCGTAGAGCGTCAGGCTCGCGATGTCGTTCAGCCGCAGCCGCTCCATGATCCGCGCCCGGTGCACGTCCACGGTCTTGGGCGACAGCCCCAGCTCGAACGCGATCTCCTTGGACGCCCGGCCCTGCGCGATCAGCTTCAGGATCTCGATCTGCCGCGTCGTTAGTTCGTCGTCGATGGTGGGTTCGGACGGCTGCAGCAGGCGCTGCGCGATGGCGGGGCTGAAGTAGCTGCCGGTCGCCATGACGCTGCGCACCGCCTGTTCCAGTTCGAACGGCGGCGCGTCCTTCATCAGATAGCCGCAGGCGCCGTTGGCCACCGCCCGCTTGACGAAGTCGACGGTGTCGTACATCGACAGCACCAGGAGGCGCACCTTCGGATGCCTGGCATGGATCTGCGCGATCGCCGTGATCCCGTCCATGCGCGGCATGGAGATGTCGGTCATCACCACGTCGGGCGTCAGGCTCTCGACCAGCTGGATCAGTTCCAGGCCGTCGCGCGCCTCGGCGATCACCTCGACGCCGTCGATCATCGACAGCAGCGCCTTGATTCCCGAGCGGACCAGGTCATGGTCGTCGGCCAGGACGACCCGGATGGGCGGCTGGGTCGTGTCAGGTTTCATGGTTCATTCGTAACTGTATATCGCGACTGTCAAAGGACGGCCCGCACTGCAACGCCGCCGCCCACCTTGGTGCGGATGTGCAGCCGCCCGCCGGCAAGTTCGGTCCGTTCGATCATTCCGTAAAGGCCCACGTTCCGCTCGCTGGGATGGCCGGACAGCAACTCGCGCTTCTTGAACCCGACGCCGTCGTCGACCACCAGCACGCCGATGCGGTCGTGCGGCAGGAAACGCAGCCGAACCCAGACGTGCGAGGCCTGCGCATGGCGGGCCACGTTGTTCATCGCTTCCTGCACCAGCCGCACCACGACCGACGCCGTTTCGCTCAGCGTGGCCGGCTCGGCGCCGCGCGACGATACGGTAAACCGCAGGCCGGCCGGCTCGGCGATTCGCTGCACCGCGCTCTGCACCGCCGCCACCAGCCCCAGCAGGTCCAGCTGCGCCGGACGCAGCGAGAACGACAGGGTCTTGAGCTGGGAGACTGCGCCTTGCGCCATTTCCATCGCGGTGTCGGTGTGCTTCGTGGCCGCCACCGGGTCGCTGGCCTTCTTCGCTGCGTGCAGGTGCAGCGTCATCCCGGTCAGCGTCTGGCCGAGCTGGTCGTGCAGCTCGCGCGAAATCAGCGTCCGCTCGCGCTCCTGGGCCGCCACTAGCCGGGCCGACAGCTTCTTCAGCCGGCGGTAGGCCGCCTCCAGCTCGAGCCCGAGCTGCTCCTTCTCGACCGCCCGCCGGCGCTCGGTCATCACGCGCTCGATGATCTGGGGCAGGGTGCCGAGCTTGTCCTTGGTGAGGTAGTCCTTGGCGCCGCAACGCAGCACGTGCACGGCGGCCTCTTCGCCGATTGCCCGGGTCACCACGATCAGCGGTGTGCCGCAGCGCCGCGCCACCAGGATCTGCAGTGCCGCATAAGGCGAAAAGCGCGGCATGTTGAAGTCGCACAGGATCGCGTCGAAGTCTTCGGAAACTGCTTCGAGGAAAGCGTTCGCGTCGTCGACCCGGCTCAGCACATAGCGGCGCTGGGGGTCGGCCCGATCCAGGGAGAGCGCCATCAATTCGACGTCGTCGGGGCTGTCCTCGACGCACAGCAATCGGATGGTGGAAGACGCTGCTGCGGAGGTGGACACGGGTGACCTGGAAGGGGCGAGATCGGGGGGAGCGGGGTGCGCGGCGAGTTTAACTTCCTGACTCGTCACGGCCGGGCTTGGTCGCGAGTGTCCCTGAATTGGGCAGGACGACCGATGACTAAGAATTTCCCCTAGCCCGGCTGGCGACTTTGCCTAGTTTCAAAACGTATCAACGTGTTTTCATACGTTTCATAGCGCAGATGTTTGCGCGGAGGGACCACCAGTGAAATCGCAGTTCGAACCTACGACAGTGCAGCATCGGGACGGTGCCGTTGCCGCTCATTCGCCGACCCCGGCAGAGCGGATTTTTACGGCGGCGCGCCGGCTCGAGCCGGTCGTCGTCGCCACCATCGCGGCAGTGACGGGCTGGCTGGCCGCCACCTCGCTGGCGGACCTGCCGGTGCTTTGGATGTTCTGCGCGTTGGCAGCGGCAGTCGCCTTGTGGGCCGAACTGCGGCGGCCGGCCGGCCAGCCCGAACAGGCGCTCCGGGCGTTAGTCCTGCTCGCGGCGACCTATGTGCTCCAAACCCAGGCCGGCGTGCCGGGCGGCGCGGCTGGCGTGTTCTTTTTCTGGCTCGGACTGACCTCCGTTTACTACGTCTTCGTCCTGAAGACGCCGTTCGGCGCCCTGATTGCATTCGCCGCGGTGGCCGAATTCACGCTGGCGGCCTTGTGGGTGGGCGAGGACCGCCTGTCGTCGCTGGCAGTGCGTGGCGCATTCCTGCTGATCCTGCCGATGCTGCTGGCGATGAAGCTGGGCGCGCTGGCGCGCCGGCCGTCGACGCGCCTGAGCCGGGCGCGCACCGACAGCAGCACGGCGCTGTACAACCGCGGCGGCCTCCTGGCGCATGGCCAGGTGCTGCTCGCGACCTGTCGCGCCGAGCGCCGCGACCTCACGCTGGCCGTGTTCGACTGCAACGACCTGCTCGAAGCGCGCACTCTCTACGGCAGCCGCACCAGCCGCATGCTGATCGCCAGCATCGTGCGCAAGCTGACGCTGCTGGCCGCTGACGAGGGCCTGGCGGCGCGGACCGGACCGACGCAGTTCGCCGTGGCGATGCCGATATCGCGCGACAAGGCGCTGCAGGCAATCGAGCGGGTGCTGGGCAATCCGGGCCGCTTCGAACTCGACGGCAAGAGCGAGATCGTGCTGGTGCCGCACCTGATGGCGGAAACGGTGGCCGAGGACGGTTCGCTCGAGCGCCTGTTCAATGCCCTGTGCCGCGGCCTGTCACGGGTGCAGGATGAAGAGGCGCAGCGCCAGCGCTACCTGCAGCGCCAGCGCGAACGCCATTCCCGGCCGATGCCGATCCAGCCGTCGGTCGCCACGGCGCCGGTCGCCTGGCCGGCGCGCACCCCGCGGCTGGACCCGGACCCGGTGTTCACGCAGCAGATACCCAGTACCATCCCGATGCCCCTGTCGATGCGCTGAGCGTCAGCCCTGCTAGTTGCCGTTGCGCGGCAGCGGCAGGTCCACCATCACCGGCTGACCCGGCGTCGTGCAGCCGGTGTCGCAGCACTTGCCCGGTTGCCGGTTGCGGGTGATGGCGCGGTCCGGATCGTGCGGCGCGCTGTCCGGCGAGCCGTCGGCGGCGATGCCCCGCTCCAGGATCCGCTCCACCAGTTCCACCTTCGAGCCCACCGGATAATTGCGCCAGATTTCCTGCTTCATGGCCGCCGGCGAGCCGCCGCCATGCAGGCTGATCACGCTGTACCAGCCGCCCTGGTAGCCGGCGGTGAGGTCCTCGATGAACCGCGCGGTCTCGATCCGTCGTTCATAGGGCACGACCGGATTGGCGCGCAGCACGTCGGACAGCCGCGCTGCCGTTTCCGGGTTGTGGTCCTCGTCCGGCCCGGGCAGCGTGACGATCAGGCCGCCGCTGACGTAGTGGGCGATGCGGTGCATGTCATAGATCTGCTCCGCCAGCAGCAGCTTGCCGATGTTGGAGAACACCGGGTCCGGCATGAAGGTCTGGCTGTGCTCGTCGGCCTTGCCGTAGACGCTCGCCGCCACGCCGCACGCAAAAAATCCCTCGGTGATCTTGATCAATTCCACCATCTGCTCGCGCAGGTGGGTCTCGCGGCCGGGGTCGAAGCCGTTGGCCTCGCACATCAGCGCGCCGGCGCCGATCAGCAGGTCGCCGAAGCCGGCGCGCGCTCCGATGCAGGTGTGGCGGTGGTGGGTTGCGTAGCTGTAGGTCAGGTGGCCCGAATGCTCCCACTCGCC
Source organism: Ramlibacter sp. (assembly GCA_014376915.1). The sequence goes on along the minus strand of JACMQP010000246.1, from coordinate 4,610 downwards.
GGCGTAGAAAACGCTGTCCCAGGGAACAAAGACCTGGTCGAACATCACCACGCCGGTGCTCTGGCCGTACTTGCGGCTGAACAGCGCGTCGCCGTGTTCGAGCTTGTCGCCAGGCCTGCCCGCCGGGCGCGCGACGATAACGAGGCCCGGCGCGTCGACGGGCACGGCGCAGCAAACAGCGAAGTCCGCATCTTCCTGTCCCATGTTGCGGCACGGCATGACCAGCAGTTCATGCATGTACGGGGCCCCGGTGACGATGGCCTTCGTTCCGGAAATCACGATGCCTTTCGCATTGCGCCCGACCACGTGGACATAGCTGTCGACGTTGGCCTGCTCGTGCGGCCGCCGGCTGCGGTCGCCCTTGGCGTCGGTCATCGCCACCCCCAGGGTCAGGTCCTGGTCCTGCACCCGGTGCAGGTAGGCCAGGAAACGCTCAGTGTGCTCGCGTGAGCCGCGGGCATCGTCGATGCGTGCGCTGACCTGGCCGATCGCGTTCAGCGCGTCGTGGGTGAGGTAACGCTGGGCGCAGCCGGTTTCCTGGCAGACCAGCCGCACCGCCTCCAGCTTGTTCAGCAGGTCGCCGGAACTGGTGTCGATATGCAGCATGCGGTTCACTGTCTTGCCGCTGGTGTGCTGCACCGCGCGCATGACCGGCGCGTACTTGTCCTTGAGCGCGTAGTCGTAGGTCAGGGCGATGGCGTTGAGGCCTGGCTGGAAAGCCGGTTCATCGGCCACGCTGTCGACGCGCCGGCCGTCGACAAATACGGTGGGGCGGTAGCGGCGCAGCGAGTCACGGTATTGCGCGCCGCTCATCAGCAGGGCAGTGGAAGCAGGTGCATTCATCTTGTCTCCTGGAACGGCGGATCGGTGAAATTTGAACAGACAATACCTGCTGGCGCCAGACTGCGCCAACCGACCAAGGAACGGAAGACCCATGCTGCTCGATGCCGACGATTCCCAAGTGGTGCTGGTGGACTACCAGGCCCGGCTGATGCCCGCGATCCATGAAAACGCCCTGGTGCTGGCCAACGCGTTGCGGCTGGCGCGGCTGGCCCGACTGCTGGAGGTGCCGATCTGGGGCACCGAGGAAAATCCCGCCGCACTCGGCGAAAACCCGACCGAGTTGCGCGCGTTGTGCCGCAAGACGCTGGCGAAGATGCATTTCAGCGCCGTCGCCGACGGGCTGGTGGACATGCTGAGGCCGCCGGCGCGCCCGCCGCAGGGCGCCAACGCGCGCAGCCTGCCCAAGCACCTGCAAAAGCCTCAGCCGCAGACGGGCGAGGGCCGCAACACCGTGGTGATCGCCGGCTGCGAAGCGCACGTCTGTCTGCTGCAGACCTCGCTCGACCTGCTGGACGAGGAGTTCGAGGTCTGGGTGGTGACCGACGCCTGCAGCTCGCAGTCCGAGCGCGACCGCGACGCTGCCTTCGACCGCCTGGCCGGCGCCGGCGCCGAACTGGTGACCACCCAGATGGTCGCTTTCGAGTGGCTGCGCAGCGCCGCCCATCCCGATTTCCGCGAAGCGCTCGCACTGATCAAGTAGTCCAAGGAGCAAGCATGTTCAAGGCCCTTCAACTGAACAAAACCGACGCCGGTTTTTCGGCCACGGTGGTCGATCTCGAGGACGCGCAGCTGCCGCTCGGCGACGTCCTTGGGCGGATCGAATATTCGACGCTGAACTACAAGGACGGCCTGGCCATCACCAACAGGAGCCCGGTGGTGCGCCTGTGGCCTATGGTCGCCGGCATTGATGGCGCCGGCACTGTGCTGGAATCAACCCACCCGCAATGGACGGCCGGCGACCGGTTCATCCACAACGGCTGGGGCCTGGGCGAGACCCGCTGGGGCCTGATGTCGGGCCACGCGCGACTGCAGGGCGACTGGCTGGTGCGGTTGCCCGGCGCCTTCACGACGCGCCAGGCGATGGCGATCGGCACCGCCGGCTACACCGCGATGCTGTGCGTGCTGGCGCTGGAGCGGCACGGCATCACGCCGGCCGCGGGCGAAGTGCTGGTCACCGGCGCGACCGGCGGAGTCGGTAGCATTGCGGTCGCCGTCCTGGCCAAGCTGGGTTACACGGTGGTCGCCGCCACCGGCAAGACCTCGGAAACCTCCTGGTTGAAGCAACTCGGGGCCAGCGCGGTGATCGACCGGGCCGAGCTGGCCGTGCCGGGCAAGCCGCTGCAGAAGGAGCGCTGGGCCGCCGTGGTCGACGCAGTCGGCTCGCACACCCTGGCCAATGCCTGCGCCCAGACCCGCTACGGGGGCGTCGTGGCGGCTTGCGGGCTGGCCCAGGGCGCGGACTTGCCGGCCACGGTGATGCCGTTCATCCTGCGCGGTGTGACCCTGGCCGGCATCGACAGCGTGCTGGCGCCGCTGGCCCGTCGCCAGCAGGCCTGGGACCGGCTGGCCCGCGACCTGGATCCCGACAAACTCGAAAAGATCACCGAGGACATCACGCTGGCGCAGGCGCCGGCCCGGGCGGCCGATCTGATGGCCGGTCAGATTCGCGGAAGGCTGGTGGTCAAAATAAGCTGACCACACGCATTTTGGAGACGGACATGGGCCATTCCGACGCAGCCACGCGCGGCAGTTATGCCGAGTTCTATCGCCGCTCGATCGACGACCGCGATGGTTTCTGGGCCGAGCAGGCGGCGCTGATCGACTGGCAGGCGCCGCCGCAGCAGATCTGCGACGACAGCAATCCGCCGTTCACGCGGTGGTTCGTGGGCGGCACGACCAACCTTTGCCACAACGCGGTCGACCGGCACCTGCAGGAGCGCGCCGACCAGCCGGCGCTGATCTATGTGTCGAGCGAGACCGGCGCCGAGCAGGTCTACACCTTCCGCGACCTGCACACCGAGGTGCAGCAGGCGGCGGCGGTGCTGCAGTCCCTGGGGGTGAAGAAGGGGGACCGGGTCCTGATCTACATGCCGATGATCGCGCAGGCCGCTTTCGCCATGTTGGCCTGCGCGCGCATCGGCGCGATCCATTCGGTGGTGTTCGGCGGCTTCGCTTCGGTGTCGCTGGCATCGCGCATCGAGGACGCCACGCCGGTCGTCATCATCAGCGCCGATGCCGGCTCGCGCGCCGGCAAGGTGGTGCCGTACAAGCCGCTCCTCGATGAAGCGATCCGGCTGTCCAGCCACAAGCCGGCGGCAGTGCTGCTGGTGGACCGCGGACTGGCGCCGATGGAGTGCATTGCCGGGCGCGACCACGACTGGGCGGCCCTGGCGAAGCAGCATGCGCAGACCCAGGTGCCGTGCGAATGGCTGCAGTCCACCGACATCAGCTACACCATCTACACCAGCGGCACGACCGGCCGGCCGAAGGGCGTGCAGCGCGACGTCGGCGGCTATGCGGTGGCGCTGGCGGCGAGCATGAAGCACATCTTCCTGGGCCAGCCGGGCGAGACCTACTTCTCGACCAGCGACATCGGCTGGGTGGTGGGCCACAGCTACATCGTCTACGGGCCGCTGATCGCCGGCATGGCGACCATCCTGTACGAGGGCCTGCCGATCCGCCCCGACGCCGGCGTCTGGTGGAGCCTGGTGGAGAAGTACAAGGTCAGTGCGATGTTCAGCGCGCCGACCGCCGTGCGCGTGCTGCGCAAACACGATCCGGCCTTCCTGAAGAAGTACGACCTGTCGAGCTTGAAGGCGCTGTTTCTGGCCGGTGAGCCGCTGGACGAGCCCACTGCGCGCTGGATCAGCGAGAGCCTGGGCGTGCCGATCATCGACAACTACTGGCAGACCGAGAGCGGCTGGCCGATCCTCACCATCGCCAACGGCGTCGAACGCAAGCCCAGCAAGTTCGGCAGTCCCGGCGTGCCGATGTACGGGTACAAGGTCAAGATCGTCCACGAAGGCACCGGCGAGGAACTGACGCAACCCAACGAAAAGGGCGTCGTCGTGATCGAGGGCCCGACGCCGCCGGGGTTCATGCAGACCGTGTGGCAGGACGACGAGCGATTCCTCAAGACCTACTGGATTCGAACGCCCGGCACCCTGGAGGCAGGAAGACAGCAGCCCGACCGGTGGCTGTACAGCACCTTCGACTGGGGCATTCGCGACCAGGACGGCTACTTCTACATCCTGGGCCGGACCGACGACGTGATCAACGTCGCCGGCCACCGGCTCGGCACCCGCGAGATCGAGGAGAGCATCTCCAGCCATCCGAACGTGGCTGAAGTCGCTGTCGTCGGGGTGGCAGATGCGCTCAAGGGCCAGGTTGCGATGGCTTTCGTCGTGGCCCGCGACACCTCGGCGCTGACCGACGACGCGGCGAAGCTGCGGCTGGAAGGCGAGATCATGAAGCGCGTCGGCGAGCAGCTCGGCGCGATCGCGCGGCCCGCGCGCGTACGCTTCGTCACGCTGCTGCCCAAGACCCGTAGCGGCAAGCTGTTGCGGCGCGCCATCCAGGCGGTGTGCGAAGGGCGCGACGCCGGCGACCTGACGACCATCGAAGACCCGGCCGCGCTGCAGCAGATCCGCGACCTGCTGGCCGGCTGATCCCGTCCTTCAGGCGACGTCCTGCTCGATCGGCCGCTGGGGGAAGTGGAATCCGACAGGGCCGTCGGGCAGCGATCGCATGTACTGGTGGACCAGCGG
>JACMQP010000245.1 GCA_014376915.1 Ramlibacter sp. | reverse complement strand
GCCGATGGCTTGCAGGCCGCCGCGAAACACCTCGGCCGCCATCGCGGCGTTGAACAGCGCGAATGCCGCCAGGGCGCGGCTGAACAGGTCGATGTCCAGACCCCTGGGCAGGAACATCGGCAGCAGCGTCGCAGCGATGAAGAGCACGGCCAGCAGCGGCACCGACCGCAGGCTTTCGACAAAGGTGGCGCATAGCCAGCGCACGACCGGAAGCCGCGAGCGGCGCCCCAGCGCCAGGGCCAGCCCCAGCGGCAGGGCGGTGGCGAAGGTGGCAAGGGTGACCACCAGCGTGAGCAGCAGACCGCCCCAGCGGGTGGGCGCGACGAACGGCAACGGCCCGCCCCCGATCAGCAGCAGGAAGAAAGCCATCGGCAGGGCGACGAATCCGAGCAGCACGCGCTGCATGCTCGCCGTGTGGGAACGCCGCACCACCCAGGTCCAGAACACGGCGAAGGCGGCGAAGCAGGCCCACGCGCGCCACAGCTGGTCGAGCGGATAGTCGCCCACCAGCCATGGCTTCCAGCGCGCGACCACGAAGGCCCAGCAGGCGCCTGCAGCGCCCGGGCAGGCTTCGCTGCTGCTGCCGCTCCAGTGCGCATTCACGACGGCCCACTGCAGGAACTGCCAGCCGGCCACGACCATGGCCGTGAGCAGCAACAGCGACAGCAGGCCCGTGACGGGCCCCGCGAACCAGGCCTGGCGCCAGCGATCCAGCGCGGAAGTCGCCGCGACCGGCGCGCAGCGCGGCTCGATCAGCACGGGTCGCACGAAGCGCGTCATGTCAGCGTCCCTGGCGCCGCAGCAGGCGGCGATTCGCGACGTTCACCGCGAATGCGATGGCCAGGTTGATGGCGGCGTACAGCAGAACCACCAGCGCCATCGCTTCCAGCGCCTGGCTGGTCTGGCTGAGCACGGTGCCGCCGACGATCTGCATGATGTCCGGGTAGCCGATCGCCGCCGCCAGCGAAGAGGCTTTCGCAAGGGTCTGGTACTGGCCGGCCGCCGGTGGCAGCGCCACCCGCAACGCCTGCGGCAAGACGATCAGGACGACAGCGCGCGCACTGCTCAGGCCAACGGTGGCGGCGGCTTCCGCCTGGCCGCGGGGCACCGACAGGATGCCGGCCCGAAAGATCTCGGCCAGGAAGGTGCCGCTGTAGATCGACAGGCCGAGCGTCAACGCCATCAGCTCGGGCAGCAGCGCGAAGCCGCCGCTCACGTTGAATCCTTGCGCCTGCGGCAGGTCCAGCGTCCAGCCAGCCGCAGTGGCCAGCAGCCGCGGAAAGAACAGCCCACGGTTGTTGAGCAACACGCCGCCGAACTGGAGGCTGTCGGCCACGTCCGGCAGCAGCGTCATCGCCGAGAAATACCAGAAGAAGATCTGCAGCAGCAGCGGAATGTTGCGGAACACCTCGACGTACGTCGACGCGGCGCCGCGCAGCAGCGGATTGCGCGCCAGCCGGCCGAAAGCCGCGCACAGCCCGATCAACGTGCTGAACACTCCCGCCAGAGCCACCACCAGCAGCGTGTTGAGCGCCGCCACGAGCACGGCGTCCCGATAGGAGGACGTCGGGCCGAACGGGATCAGCGTCTGTGCGATTTCGAAACCGGCCTCGCTGCGCAGGAAGCCGTAGCCGATCGACACCCCAAGCGAACGCGCGTTGGCAATGAAATTGGAAGCCCCGCGCCAGGCGAGCCACGCCACGACAGCCAGCAGCAGCGCCTGGCCGACGTAGCCCGGCAGCCGTTCCATCAGGACGGCACGGGACATCTTCTTGCGGGAAAGCACCGTCATGCAGGGTCAGGCGCGCAGCACGCCACCGGTGCAGCGGTGGCTGGGCGCTGCAAAGGTTTCAGCGGACCGGGATGGCCATCATCAGGCCGCCGTTGGCGACCAGCGCATTGCGGCCGCGTTCCAGTCGCAGCGGTGTCTTGGGGCCGACACTGCGGTCCCAGATGTCGGCGTAGTTGCCCACCGCCTTGATCGCGCTGTAGGCGTAGTCGTTGGCGACGCCGAGCTTGCTGCCAAACTCGCCGGTCACGCCCAGCAGGCGCTGCACGTCCGGGCTCTGCGAGCTGCGCTGGGCGTCGACGTTGGCCTGGTCCACGCCCAGTTCCTCGGCGGCGACCAGCGCATTGAGGGTGAAGCGGACCACGGCTTCCCAGCGCGGCTGGCCCTGCGCCACGATCGGCCCGATCGGCTCGTTGGAGAGCGTCTCGGCCAGCACCTTGAAGTCGTCCTTGTTCGGCAGTTTGGTCAGGCGCGCGGCCAGCGCCGAGCGGTCGTTGATGGCGGCGTCGCAGCGCTTGGCCACGAACGCGTCCCAGGCCTGCTCCTGGGAGGCGAAGGTCACGATCTTGTATTTCATCTTGTGGGCGCGGAAGTAGTCGGCCACGATCAGCTCCGAGGTACTGCCCTGCGCCGTGCAGATGGTGGCGTTGTTCAGGTCGGCGACCTTGTTGGCCCGCGTCTTCTTGGCGACGGCGAACCCCTGGCCGTCAAAGAACATCACTTTCGGGAACTTGAGGCCGCCGACGTCGCGGCTCTGGGTCCAGGTGAAACGGTGCGTCAGGACGTCGACCGCGCCGGTGGGCAGGCCGGCGAAGGCGGTCTTCAGGTCCATCGGCACCAGCTGGATCTTGCTGGCGTCACCCAGCGTGGCGGCGGCGATCGCGCGGCACAGGTCGATGTCGAACCCCGTGCGCTTGCCGGCGTTGTCCTCGGCGGAAAAGCCGGGCGCGGCCAGCGTCACGCCGCACTTGAGCACGCCGTGGGCCTTGACGTCGTCGAGGACGTCGGCATGGGCCGGCGCAGCCAGCGCGGCAACGGCGGCCAGGGCCAGCAAGGTCTTGCTGGCAGCGAAGGCGTGGGTCGTGGGGGTCATGGGCATCTCTGCTTGGCTGTGGTTCATGGTGTCTCCTTCGGTTTCTGGTGGTGGGCGGACAGCGCTCAGGCCGCCACAGTGGCCGCGCGGAGGGTGTCCAGCAGCAGCCGGTTCTGCTGCGGCAGGCCGACGCTGATGCGCAGCCATTGCGGCAGGCCGTAATTGTCCAGTGTGGCCACTGCGATGCCGGCCTGCAGCAGCCGCGCGTGCAGCCCTGGCGCGTCGGGCACGCGGACCATCACGAAGTTGCCCGCCGAGGGCAGGCATTCCAGCCCCAGCGCGGTGAGGCCGCCAACCAGCTCGTTGCGGCCGGCGCTGTTGAGTTCGAAAGTCCTGCGCACAAACGCGTCGTCGGCCAGCGCCGCCTCGGCCGCGGCCAGTGCGGGCGTGGTCACATTGAAGCGCGGCCGGCGGGCGTTGAACTTCGCAGCCAGCGCCGCCTGCGCCACGCCGTAGCCGACCCTGAGGCCCGCCAGCCCGTAGGCCTTCGAAAAGGTGCGCGCGACGACCAGGTTGGGAAAGCGCCGCACCCAGTCCATGCTGTCGTAGCGCTGCGCCGGCGCCAGGTATTCGGTATAGGCCTCGTCGAGCAGCACCGTCACCGCTGCCGGCACCCGCGACAGGAAATCCTGCAGCGCCGGACCCTCGATGAAAGCACCGGTCGGGTTGTTCGGGTTGGCGACGAAAACCAGCCGGGTGCCAGCGTCGATCGCGGCCAGCAGCGCCGGCAGGTCATGGCCGAAATCGCGCGCCGGGACCACCACCGGCCTGCCGTGGGCCAGCGCAGCCGCCTGGCTGTAGACCACGAAGCCGTACTGCGACCAGACCACGCCCTGGCCCGGCTCCACCGTCACTTGCGCGGCCAGCGTCAGGATCTCGCTGGAACCGCTGCCCAGCACCAGCCAGTCTGGCGGCACGCCCAGCCTGGCGGCGAGCGCCTTCTTGAGCGCGGCGCCGTTGGGGTCGGGATAGTTGCCGGCGTCTTGCAGCGCCGCCGCGGCGGCGGCGCGGGCCGATTCGGGCATGCCAAGCGGGTTTTCATTTGAGGCCAGCAGGATCATGGAAAGCGGAAAATTATTTAATTACTTAAATATATCCACAGCCCTCGCAATTCACATCGGGGTCGACCCGCTGTCGATTCAATGCATAAAAGTCAAAGATAAACGCTATTTCTTCACCTTAATCAACGCTCAAGGTTCTAATAAAGTCATGGGATGGAAAAACCCCGGGCAGTTCTGTTCGATGCATACGGCACGCTGTTCGACGTGTACAGCGTCGGCCTGCTCGCGGAACAGCTGTTTCCGGGCCAAGGCCAGGCGCTGGGCGTGCTGTGGCGCGACAAACAGATCGAGTATTCGCGGCTGGTCACCACCAGCAACCATGGCGAGCAGTACCGGCCATTCTGGGAACTGACGCGGGCAGGCCTGCGCTTTGCCTGCAAACGGCTGGCGCTCGAGCTCAAGCCCGAGCGCGAAGAGCAACTGATGAACCAGTATCGGCATCTGTCGGCCTTTCCCGAAAACCGCGAGGTGCTGCAGGCGCTCAAGGACAAGGGCATCGTGACCGGCATCCTGTCCAACGGCGACCCGTCGATGCTCGG
>JACMQP010000244.1 GCA_014376915.1 Ramlibacter sp. | reverse complement strand
TGGCGCAGGCGGAAGACGCGGCCCATTCGCTGGGCGCCTACCTGCGCAAGACCGACCTCGACCCGGCGCGGCTGGCGCAACTCGACGAGCGGATGTCGCTGTGGATGTCGCTGTCGCGCCGCTACAAGCGGGCACCGGTCGAACTGCCTGGCCTGCTTGTGTCGTGGAGGCAAGAGATGACACGGCTCGATGCGGCCGCGGATCTGGCTGCCGTCGAAGGCGCAGAAAAAAAGGCCGGGGACGCCTACATGGCGGAGGCGCGCAGCTTGTCCAGAGCGCGGGCCAAAGCGGCGCCGCAACTGGCCAAGGCGATCACGCTGTCGATGCAGGGCCTGGGCATGCAGGGCGGCCGCTTCGAGGTCGCCCTGGAGAAGGCGGAGCAGCCCACCGCCAGCGGGCTCGAAGAGGTGGCCTTCCTGGTTGCGGGCCATGCCGGATCGACCCCGCGGCCGGTCGGCAAAGTGGCGTCGGGCGGCGAGCTGTCGCGCATCGCGCTGGCGATCGCCGTCACCACCAGCCAGCTCGGCACCGCACAGACCCTGATCTTCGACGAGGTGGATGCCGGCGTCGGCGGCGCCGTGGCGGAGACGGTCGGACGCCTGATGAAGCAGCTCGGGCGCGACCGCCAGGTGCTGGCCGTGACGCACCTGCCGCAGGTGGCCGCCTGCGCGGACCATCACCTGGTCGTCGCCAAGCAGAGCGTCGGCGCCACGGTCGCGAGCTCGGTCGCCGCCGTCCAGGGCGAACAGCGCGTCGCCGAGGTGGCGCGCATGCTCGGCGGCGAGCGGCTGTCCGGCACCACGCTGGCCCACGCCAAGGAAATGCTGGGCGAAGGCAACCTGAATCCGCGGCCATGACACTCGAGGCGGTCCTGATCACCGGGATGTCGGGCTCCGGCAAGTCCGTCGCCCTGCGCGCCCTCGAGGACGCCGGGTACTACTGCGTCGACAACCTGCCGCCGGAGCTGCTGCTGTCGTTCGTCGCGCTGGAGCAGCAGAACAATGCGCAGCGGGTCGCGATCGCGATGGACGTGCGCAGCGCGACGTCGCTGCCGCTGGTGCCGGCGCAGCTGAAGGAATTGCGCAGTCAGGGAGTGATCGTGCGTCCGCTGTTCCTGGACGCCACCACCGACACGCTGGTGCGCCGGTTCTCGGAAACCCGGCGTCGCCACCCGCTTTCCAGCAGCCGGGCCGCCAGCAACGGCGACGAACTGGGCACCGACCGCCAGCATGCGCTGGTCGACGCGATCGAACTGGAGCGCGAACTGCTCGCCGACCTGCGCGAGCAGGCCCATGTCATCGACACCAGCGTGATTCGGCCGTCGCAGCTGCAGGCCCAGGTCAAGTCGCTGCTGTCGGCGCCGGTGAGCCAGCTGACATTGGTGTTCGAGTCGTTCGCCTACAAGCGCGGCATCCCGGTCGACGCGGATTACGTGTTCGACGTGCGCATGCTTCCGAATCCGCATTACGAAGTCGCGCTGCGCGACTTGACCGGTCGTGACGACGACGTCGTCGCCTTCCTGGCGCGCCAGCCGGAAGTCGAGCAGATGTACGGGCAGATCCGCGATTTTCTCTCCCACTGGCTCGGCCCGCTGGCGCGCGACCATCGCAGCTACGTCACAGTGGCGGTCGGCTGCACCGGCGGCCAGCACCGCTCGGTCTACCTGGTCGAGAAGCTGGCGGCTTTCTTCGGCGAGAACTGGATCACGCTCAAGCGCCACCGCGAGCTCGACGTCGGCTAGACGCTAGGCCGAAAGCAGTTTGCGGATCGGCGCCGGCAGCCCCAGCGCGGGCCACTGTCCGGCCCCGAACCACGCGCCCGCATCCTTGCGCAGCGCCGGGCTTTTCAGCTGCGCGCCGACCCGGTGCAGGTACAGGTCCTTGTGCGTAAGCACGTGCAGGAAGGCGGGATCGTCGCGCAGGCCGCGGCGGGCCTGCGGCGGCAGCGCGGCGGCGAGTTCATCGCGACTGTCGAACACCGGCAGGCAGTAGAGGCCGGCCCAGATGCCGGTCGAAGGGCGCTTCTCCAGCCACACCGATCCGTCCGGCGACTGCGCATGCAGCAGCCAGAGCGACTGCGCGCTGCGCTTGAGCTTGCGGCTCTTGACCGGATAGTCCTGCGCTCTTCCTTGTGCGCGCGCCGTGCACAGCCCGCTGACAGGGCACAGCAGGCATTGCGGATTGCGCGGCAGGCAGAGCGTGGCGCCCAGGTCCATCACGCCCTGCGTATACCCGGCCATATCCTCAGCGCAATTCACTGTGGGCAACAGGTCCTGGGCCCTGGCCCAGAGCTCGCGCTCGTTGGCAGCGACGGCCAGGTCCGCATCGAAACCCAGCACCCGCGTGAGCACCCGCTTGACGTTGCCGTCGAGGATGGCGACCCGCTCGCCAAAGCAGAACGACGCGATCGCAGCCGCCGTGGAGCGCCCGATGCCGGGCAAGGTCGCGAGTT